>JBGPGQ010000440.1:0-2501 GCA_041483995.1 Bacteroidota bacterium | reverse complement strand
GAACCTGCAACCCTGCGGTTAACAGCCGCATGCTCTACCATTGAGCTATCGCGGAATGCACTTCTAATTGATTGGTTCAGCGTAGGAACGGCAATTGAAGCAGGCAAAATATATCAAGAATCCTGCAAAATGTCAATGCTCCCGCACCGCCGGCGGTTTCGGGGTCAGAGTTTTATTCTACACCCGAACTTTCCAAAATAGAGTAGGTAACGGAATCGCAGGCTGCGTGCGGTAGATAAACCAATAATCGCTTTGCGATTGCGTTTCCCTGACCCTATCTTCACGCAATCGCATTGTGCAAGAGGTTGCACAGACAACGGCGTGCGTTGCGATTCCGAAAGTTTTTCCCGCAACCAATTATTAATACGAACGTGCGGGATCCCGTAAGGCGGGACTTTGCTTACTTTCTTTCCAAAAAGAAAGTAAGAAGAGCGAACTGTTACTCAGAGCGCGTCTGAGCGACCACAGCACATTGCTGAGGAAGAAATAGAATAACGCAGAGTTACGGAAGAGATCGTATCCACTCAATGACGAAAAAGGTCAGCGCGGCAACAATTGCAGATGCAGGGATCGTCAGTATCCATGCCCAAATCATTTTTCCCGCAATCCCCCAGCGGACGGCGGAGAGTCGTTTGGTTGCTCCGACTCCCATAATCGCGCCGGCGATTGTATGTGTCGTGCTGACGGCGATCCCGCCGAATGCCGTGATCAACAGTGTTAATCCACCGGCAGTTTCAGCACAGAAACCATCCGAGGGTTTGAGCTTGGTAATCTTCGATCCCATCGTCTTCACAATGCGCCAGCCTCCGAACATCGTACCAAATGCGATTGCCATGTGCGAGAGTATCACAACCCAGAACGGGACTTCGAATGCCTGAAGGTAACCCATCGTCACAAGCAAGCCGGTGATAATCCCCATCGTTTTCTGTGCGTCGTTGGTCCCGTGACCCAAACTGTACAGTGCTGCCGAGAGCAATTGCAGCTTCCGGAATAGGCTGTTGACTTTGGAGTAGGGCTTGTCTCGCACAATCCATGACAGTGCGACCTGCAGGAAATACCCCAGCACCATTCCCATCACCGGCGCAATCACAATGAAGACCAGTGTCTTTATCCATCCTGAATACAGGATCGCACCGAAGCCTGCCTTTGCAATCGCCGCTCCACCGTAACCGCCTATCAGTGCGTGCGATGAGCTTGATGGCAGGCCATAGAACCACGTAATGAGGTTCCATGCAATCGCTCCGAGTAACGCAGCCATAATGACATATTCATTCACCTCTTCTATATTGATGAGGCCTTTACCGACGGTCTTTGCAATGTGCACATCGAAGACGACCGCGGCAACGAGATTGAAAAAGGCAGCCCAGATTACCGCCTTGCGTGGCGAAAGCACCCGCGTTGAGACGATTGTTGCAATAGAGTTTGCCGCATCATGGAACCCGTTCAGAAAATCAAACACGAGAGCAATGAAAATGATGGTGGCGACGAGAGTCAGCATGCGAACGATCTAAGAAAGATGGTGAGAAATAACATGAATCAGATGAGCGGTTACGCGTTCTTGACGATGATCAATCGATTACGTTGGAAGCATCCTCACACTGGTCAGTCGCCGTTTCCAGGCTCACAAGAAGTTCTTTTGACTTGATGAGTTGAATCGGATCCTTGCAGTTTTCAAAAAGAGCAGCAATGGCACGCTCGAAAAGGTCGTCAGCTTCATTCTCGATACTGTTGATTTTCACGAGACTCTCACGGATCTTATCCACGTTTCTGAGATCCCTCAGATGGGGAATGGCCAGGCTTAGTTCGTACACCGCATCGTAGATAAGACCAGCCAACTTTTCCTGCTCAGGCGTAATAGTATCTACGCGATACAGGACTATCCTCGTTGCTGCACCCTGGATGTAGTCTAATATGTCATCGAGCTTGGAGGCAAGTTGATGAACATCCTCTCGGTCGAACGGTGTGATAAAATTTGAGCCAAGCTCCGAGAATATCTGGTGCGTCACTTCATCGCCGAGGTGCTCAATTTCTTCTATCTTTTTTATCTTCTGCGCACGCTCTTCTTTCGATATCATGTTCGTCATCAAGTCCCTGAACACTTTTGCTGCCGAGAGCAGGTTCTGAACGTCTTTCTCAAAATAATTGAAGAACTTTTCGTCCTTCGGCAAGAGCGCCTGCAGTATGCTGTCGAGGTTCATAGTGCCCTGACTGTGTAGTGGGGGTTACGCGAGATTCTTGAGTATGCCGACCAGAAGATCCCAGAATTTTTGCACTGTCGCAATGTCGACGCGTTCATCGGGTGAGTGTGCGCCTTCGATGGTCGGACCGAATGACACCATGTCCATCCCGGGAAACTTCTCGCCTATGATGCCGCATTCGAGACCGGCGTGGATGGCTTTCACTTCAGGTTCTTTTCCGTAGAGTTGTTTGTAGGTTTTCTTCGTGACATTCAAAACTGCAGAAGCGAGATTTGGCTTCCAACCCGGATAACCATCGGTTTG
>JBGPGQ010000439.1:0-2502 GCA_041483995.1 Bacteroidota bacterium | reverse complement strand
TGCCCGCATCACAGAATCCGGACATGTCGAATTTACTGCGTTTCGTTCAAATGTCACCAAAGAACCTGTATGCATCCCCTTTATTTTTCTTTCTGTCCTCATTCGTCTATGGGCTCGCGATTTGCTTTCCCCTTTGGAACGCGTGCGATCTCGAGTATTCTCCTCAACAAACCGATCTTGAAACAAGTGTTGCAAGCTTGGAGGAATAAGCTGTCTGTTCAATCCCCTGTGGCGAAGCCTGCTTGCTGCCATACGCGACTGAGAGGGACTTGTGAGAAGAAGAATTGAACTCATTACCAGAAACAGGCGGAGGGTTGTTCTCATTTCTGCTGTACTTTCTTCATGGTAAGTATCGGCCCCAAGCCGTTGAGAATGAGCATTCCACTTTGATTGACCATTACATAACTTTAGAAATTAGAGTAGAGAATTCGGAAAATGAGCGGGAGGAATACAATCCCCACAGTGAAAAATCCACCTACTTGCATGAGAAATATTCGCGTGAACCACCCAGGGGAAAACCTGTGGTTGGCACATTACCTCAGCAGCCTAAGTTTCGAAAAAACCTTTGTTTCGGGGAATAAACATTACTCTACAAGATAAAAAATGTTCATGAGCACTTCAAGCCAAAGTTACAATAATCGGCCCAAAAAGAGAGATTCTAATAGCTTGTTTTTTTTGCTTTTTGACCCGGACGAACTCTGGCAGGCATCGGACCAACGGGCGCCTTGATGACTATCTGCCCCGGAGAGTTGATTTTGACCCAGTAAGCCTTCATCGGTTGGAGAGTACTTGCTGTTTGATAACCAAATGCAGAGCTGAACCCGTAGTAACTTGATCCAACAATACCTGGTGGAATCTGAATTATACTGTCAACCGAAACGGGGGTGCCAATCGAACCAACAATGAACCACCCGGCAGCGACATTGATAGTGTCGATAATTTGGGCGGAGTCGGGAAAAGTTATGTTCTGACCCGAAGGAAACTTCAACCAGTATCCGGCGCCATATTCCAGGGTATCGCGAGCTACAAACCCTGTTCCATTGTACAAAAATGCGTTGGAGATCGAGGTTGGAAATACTATAATCCTGCGTCTATCGGCCAGGCTGACAGGCAACGAAATAAGATTCCATCCACCGGAGACTGTCCCGGTAATACTGTTATCGATAGTAAAGAGAGCATCCGTGGTATCGTGGGCTGACGGGAAATTGATCGAAGTGACGCGTATCCGTCCTTGCGAGGTTCCTGGAGCAGTGGCAGTCCAGGTTTCCGACCCATCGTTGGACGTGTTCGGAAAGAGTGTTTGATAGCTCGTGCCACCATTGCGTGAAAGTTCGATCTTCACATTACCTGTAATGTTGCTTGAGTTCCACTGGATTGGATATCCAACCCCCGGAAACCACGTCTCGCCTCCGTTTGGCGAGATCAATGAAATTGACGACGGTAGCCCATCATTAACAAGCGCACGCAGTTCTCCGACCGATATGAAACGGTTTGATCCGCCGGGTGTTCCAGCAATTCGCACCCCATCTCCCGTCATCGGTGTGAATGTGAGATTAAAAGTTTCGTAGTTTATCCCGTTATTCCCGGGGTACGCAGGGGTACTGACAAAATTTTGTACATCTGTCCACACGCCGCCCGCTCTTCCTTGCACCTTCAACGCTGTAAACCATCCGCCATCAGAAAAATGTTTTCCCTCCTGGAATGTCACGCCCGCAAAAGTGTGCGTCGCGCTGAACTGGTATCCAATCCAATCAAATGTTCGTGATGGATCGCCCGTATAGGTATCGTACTGTTGAGCATCATCGGTGCTTCCAACAGGTGGAAACACGTCATCCCGGATAACTTCAATATTATGATTACCACCACCTGACGGATTCGTAATCAGCGCGATCGGCGACCCCTGGGAAGTAACATCCGTCAGTTGCACAGAGACCGTCCGCGAAATCTCATTGTCGAACTCATCCGTTTCAAACAGTGTGTTTCCCGGATCAACACTGAATCGAATCGTGTGGCTGCCTGATGATAACGGCCCGATACTCGCTGATACTGTAAGACTATCACCATGAGGAATCGGGCTGAAGCTTCCCGACGCAAGCAGGGTTGCACCTTCGTGAACCTCGTACGTTGAAGACGGTGTACCTATTTCACCTACACTTTTGATTCTTCCAAGAATGGAAAAAACCGAGCCCGGTGTCGGCGTGGCGGGGTTGAACCACAATGAATCCGGATGCAGGTTGAGATAGGGATATATTTCAGATGTATCCAGCGTCGTCAATGCCCCCTGCGTCACTCCAAGACGAACACGGAAATGATACGTTTCACCATCGTCTGGTACAGAGGCTGAAAATGAACCCGTCCGACCAAAAACGATATATTGTGAATAATGAACATGCGTGTTGTGGGCAAGATCAACGTCCCATTGATATGTCACCGGCCCTTGTGTCGTATCAACGGTCGTTGCTTCGAGCAATACGGTTTGGTTTTGATGAAACAAATCAGGGT
>JBGPGQ010000438.1:0-2505 GCA_041483995.1 Bacteroidota bacterium | reverse complement strand
GTCTATGGCCAGAAATTTTCATCGAATGGCACACGCCAGTGGCCGGATTCAGGAATAGCGTTCAGACCGTTTGGTGGAGGTCAACCATCATTCATCCGAACCTTTGCGAAGGATTCTGCGGCTGTGGTCTTCTATCTTGATGGAACAACCGTTACGACGAATCTGGTCAGAGGATTCAAAGTTGATCGTGACGGAAACATGCTCTGTGGCGGCTCAATACGTGATATCAGCTCTGTTGTAAGCAGTAAGGGACGACTTGCCGGAGTGTTCACAACAAGCGGCACATCATTACTTACATGGTCCGATGGCCGCCAGGATGACAACGGCATCTACGCACAAAATGTGAATTTTGATGGGACGCTTGGGAATCTGACTGATGTCAACATCCAAACCCCCAACATTCCATCGCAGTATGAACTTTTGCAGAACTATCCGAATCCATTCAACCCGGTAACAATAATCAATTATCAATTAGCGATGACCAATGTGGTTACGCTGAAAGTGTTCGATGTGCTTGGCAGAGAAGTCGCAACGCTCGTGAATGAAGAGCTGAATCCGGGGAGATACAAGGCAAGGTTCGATGCAACTAGCCTATCGAGCGGCGTGTACTTTTACAGGCTTGAGGCTACTGGGTTCGTCCAAACCAAGGGGATGCTGCTGCTGAGGTGAGCGTGCCCTCCCCATTTCCACTCAAACAACGGGCGCCCGTTCTACAAGTCAGCTGCCTTTTTCCTTGTTGAATTTTTCTAGGATCGTGCGTACGTTAGAACAATGCGTCGCTCAATCCTCCTTTCCTTATTCTGTTTTGCGAGCTTCTCTCCGACTCTCCTTGCACAGCGGACTGAGATAGAGTTTCGGCGTCTCTCCCTCAAAGAGGGACTTTCTCAATCCGTCGTCAATGCAATAGTCCGTGATGACCAGGGCTATATGTGGTTTGCCACGCAGGATGGCCTGAACCGCTACGACGGGTATGAGTTCAAGGTCTACCGGCATGATCTCGCAGATTCAACATCTCTTCCCGACAATTTCATATGGCGACTTCTGCATAGCCGCAAGGGCGAGCTGTGGATCGGTACGTTCAAGGGTGGATTGGGCCGGTACAACCCGACATCTGATGATTTCACCTCCTACCGAAACGATCCCGAGAACTCCTCCAGTCTGAGCAATAACAACGTCACGGCCATCTATGAAGATCCGCATGGCGCACTCTGGGCAGGAACCTGGTTCGGAGGGTTGAATCGGTTCGACTCTTCAGATTCCGGAACAGCACACTTCATTCACTACCGATACAATCCCGGAGACTCAAACAGCTTGAGCGATGATCGGGTCTCGGCAGTGATCGAGGATGTGGGCGGCGATCTGTGGGTTGGGACATGGAATGGCCTGAACAAGCTCGACCGACGTACTGGCCGCTTTACGCGATATCTGCACAGGAATGGTGATCCGCACAGCCTGAGCAGTAACATGATCTGGTCAATGTGTGAAGACAAGACCGGAGCTCTATGGATTGCCACGTGGGGCGGGGGATTGAGTCGCTACGACCGATCAACCAACAGCTTCATGAACTACAAACACGACCCACAAAAGAAGACAAGCTTGAGTGGGAACTTCTTGCGATGCTTGTATTTCGACAGCAAGGGAGTTCTATGGGTCGGGACGTATGATGCGGGCCTGAATCGTTTCGACCGTGAACGAGAGACCTTCGTCAGATATGGGAATGATCCGAACAATCCGCAGAGTTTGCCAGAGGATGAGGTACAATCCATCTTCGAAGACAATTCCGGTGCCTTGTGGATCGGCACAGGTAACGGGATAGCAGCCTATGACATTAAGAGAGAAAAGTTCCGAACCTATAGACACCATCCGAGCATGCCTGGAGCGCTCACGCATCAACGCATTCAGTCACTCCATGCAGACCGCTCTGGCGGATTGTGGATTGGGACGCTTGGCGGAGGGCTAAGCTACCGTTCCCGGGGATCTGAAACGTTTATCCAGTATCGGCACAGACCGGAGGACCCGCGATCAATCAGCAGTAACGTTATCATGTGTGTGTACGAGCAGAGCACTGGTGATATCTGGGTCGGTTCGCGTGGCGGAGGACTGGATCGGCTTGATCGAAGAACCGGTAGGTGTACACACTTCAGAAATGACCCAAGCGACCCCCGCAGCCTCTCGTCAAATGCAGTAGAGACCATCTATGAAACGCAGGACGGGAGTTTGTGGATTGGCACGAATGGTGGTGGGCTGGAGCGCTTTGATCTGCAGAAGCAACAGTTCATTCACTACCGATTTGACTCGGCCGACACAACCTCGCTGAGCGGCAATACTGTCTGGTCGCTATTCGAGGACAGCAGGGGCAGCTTGTGGGTCGGAACGTGGGGCGCTGATCTGAACCGCTTGGATAAAGGCCGGAACACGTTCATCCGGTATCGACACAGGCCACATGACCCCACAACGCTGGGTGGCAACACCATCCAGTGTGCAGGAGAGGATCAGCAGGGCAAT
>JBGPGQ010000437.1:0-2517 GCA_041483995.1 Bacteroidota bacterium | reverse complement strand
CTGCCGGATGGCGGCGCAGCGATTTTTGCGGAGACCATTCGACAGACGCGTATCGTGAATCCCGGCGTCAAGATTGAAGTCCTGATCCCGGATTTTCGCGGTGTGGAGTGGGCGTTGAATATCGTGATGGATGCGAAGCCGGATATTCTCAACCACAACACAGAGACCGTTCCCCGGCTCTATTCCATTGTTCGCCCGCAGGCCAAGTACGAACGTACACTGGAGCTTCTCAACAGGGCAAAGCGCGCAGGCATGCTGACCAAAAGCGGAGTGATGCTTGGTCTTGGCGAAACGATGGACGAAGTGTTCCGCGTGATGACCGATTTGCACGCCAATGGATGCGATATACTCACCCTCGGACAATATTTACAGCCCACCAAAGAGCATCTTCCCGTAGACCGATTTGTCCATCCCGATGAATTCAAAATGCTGAACCTGAAGGGCAACGAAATTGGATTCAAGCACGTTGAGTCCGGACCGCTGGTGAGAAGTTCGTACCATGCGGAGAAGTGCGTGTAAGCCGTTTAGGTTTCCAGTATCTCATCAACATGATTACTTCGAATCCAAACAAAACACTGATTGATTCCCTGACTCATCAAGTCGGTGTACTTGATAGCGGTCTTAGTAGGCTAGTTGAGTCACAAGAACTGTTGACTCATAAGATGGATTCGATTCAGTCCACTCTATTCTCGATCCAGAAGACTGTTTCAACATCTGTCGCCAATGCCGCTGATAACCAAATTGGTAGTCTACTTACATCGGTTGGTTTGACTATTGAAATTTTAGGGTCGATCTTGCTTGCGGGATCATTTTTAGGTCGCAAGTTTCGAAGAGGTAACTGAGTTTGACTCCTCGATCGACGCGACCGACTTGGCCTTGATAGATAGCCAACAAGAGAATCGATTCTGGTTTATGGGTCTTAAAGGAATTCTCCTTATCGTGTTTGGTTTCATCGTTCAGTTTATTGGCTCCCTATTTTCCATCTCACACAGTTGGGTTGTTTCCGCTACGCTGGCGGCATTTGTTGTGTTGGCCGTTGTTAGATTAGTTATCAGCATATCAAGAGCCTATCATTCGCAAAGCCTCGCCGAGAAAATGGCTATCATCAGCCGTATTACTAGACGAAAATTCTTTGACACATTTTTTCCAAATCAACTTCGGTGTCGCCATTGTACTCAGCGTATTCCCTTTTCCAAGACTCAGGTATGGTGGTGTAATGATGATGTAGTCTGTCCTTGCCATTTCAATTTCGGTCATACCTTTTGTCTGAACAATCTGGCAATATACCGACCGACTGGTATCCAAGAGAGTCTTGTCAAGTCCGACGCGCAGTCCTTCTTATGTAGTCACGCCAGCACAATTCAGAAAACCTTTGAACAAGCTTCAACCAAATACACCAGCGAAGTTGGCGTTAGCCACTCCAAAGAACAATTCAACAAAGTCTTGGGACTTCTTACGAGCAAGCAAACCAATCCATGTTGAAGGAGTATTATCGCATACTTGAGGTGCCATTCACTGCCTCATTCGATGACATCAAGGCCAACTATCGCACGCTTGCGAAGAAGTATCATCCCGATTTGAACAATGGAAGCAAAGCTTCCGAGGAGAAATTCAAGGAGCTTCAGGAGGCATATTACAATCTTAGCGATCCGGAAAAGCGAAGAGCCTACGACGATAAGATGGGTTTTTCTTCCAGCTTTGGTGCTAACGACACACAGCATCGGACAGGAACGAGTCAAGACAACGAAGGGCTTCACGGAGAACCGGTCCCAAAATTCTTTTTTGACGACTTTCTTGGACAGGAAAAAATCATTGCAAACTTGAAGGTTTTTGTTGCCGCGGCAAAGAAACGTGGGGAAACTCTTGAGCATACCCTCATTACAGGCGAACCAGGAACAGGGAAGTCCACTCTTGCATATGCTATTGCCACCGAATTGCAAGAACAGTCCAGAGTCGTTCACGCCCACGACATCCTGAACCTTGGCGACCTCTGCGGTATCTTGACCAACTTACAAGAAAGGGATGTTTTGATCATGGAGAGCTTCGAGCGACTCAAGCCACAAGTTCTTGAATATTTGAGCTCAGCTATCTCAACATTTCAAATTCCTATCATGGTTGATTCAGGACCGAGCGCACGCTCTATTCAACTCTCTCTACCCCGATTTACCCTTATAGCAATAGTCAATGACAAGGCACGATTCAAGCCTAAACATCGCACCCTCTTCGGAATTACGTGCAACCTTGACTACTTACCGAGTTCCACTCTCGAACAGGTTATTGCAAAGTTTGCAAGGTCTAACAATATTGTCATCGATTCAGAAGGCACAGCGCTAATCGCTTCTTATTGTCACAACAGTTCAAAGGAAGCATTCCATTTGCTGAAGCGCGTCAGAGACTTTTCAGAAGTCTATTCAAATGGCAAGATTACCAAGGACATAACGTACTACGCTCTTCAAGCAATGGGTGTTAATTAGCCAGTGGAAACCTTTGTTATACTTCTGGTCGTCCTTGCCCTCT
>JBGPGQ010000436.1:0-2526 GCA_041483995.1 Bacteroidota bacterium | reverse complement strand
GCGTTAAGGAGTGATATCCTTGAGATATGTTTCGATGCGATTATTGAGGATTTCCATGTTCGTGTACAATGAGTAGAAAGAATATACATTCTTCGATGAGATTGTCAACTTGGGTAGAAGCAGAGGAGCTCTTTCATGAATACTTGATATTGCAGTAGTTGTTCTTGATATTTCACCACCAGCAGAATGGAGATGCTTGATGTTTAGACTGGCATCCATATTTTGTCTTTGCGTATTAGTCGTTCCATCCGCCAATGGACAGTACCAATGGACGCCGCCGGTTCCAATTGATACCAGCGCTTTTCCGTCGGGGATTGGAGGCGCAATGGCAGTTGACGACAGTGGAACAATTTATGTAACTTTTGCCGGAACGGGTCCGGTGAGTATTTTTGTGGTGCGCTCCACTGATCATGGGAACACATGGACACAATACGGATACGCAGGGACAGAGCTTTCACGCGTTCCAAGAGATATCGTCGTTGATCACAACGGGAACGTATGGCTCCTCTGGATTTCGTGGTTTGATGAATTCTCTCCGGCGATCATACACCTTTCGAAGTCGACGAACAGGGGACAAACGTTTACCACTTTGTTCACTTCGCTTTCATACGCCGACGGTTTCTTCTATCCGAAGTTGGCTGTTGATGCCGAGAATAGTATTTACATGCTTTGGGATGATAGCGAGTTTAAGCTGACCAAGTTCCGCCATGGTAATATTGCACAGCGGGTAGATGCTGAAATACCGAACGATACATTGAAAATCGATTCCCATCCAGCACTTGTAGTCTCAAGAGATTTTGTGATTCACTGTGTGTGGGAAGGATTATTCTATGATCCGGGAACAGGATATCACGAGTTCGTCTTCTACTCACGCTCTAATGACTCAGGGGCGACGTTTCAAGGAAGAACACGGGTCGATACAGTAGATATTGTTGGCTCTTTGGCATATGTTCATCACTATCCCGCTTTGGCAGTTGATACGAATGGTATCGTGTTTGTCAGTTACAGAAGAGAATTGGTTGTAAACGAAGGAGACATCCGTTTGGTGAGGAGCACTGACAACGGAGAATCTTTTTCCCCCCCGAGGATTATGTCGGACAGTAACGCATATTACGAATCAAGGTTGTCTGTAGATTCTCAGAATGGGATCAACCTCTTGTGGGATTCTAGAAATGGATCATGGCATATGCGATCTACAGATGGCGGTGCCTCATTCAGCTCGTCTGTTTTGGTCGGTCCAATCGGACTTCACGATTTCAAATCCTCAAAAGACGGCCTCCTGTATGCAACTGGTGAACATAGCAGTCGCATTTACTTCACCAGAACAAATGTGATACTATCCGCTCCTGGAGATCTGGGACATGCGAACACGTTCTCTTTGTTCCAAAACTACCCGAATCCGTTCAATGGTTCAACCACCGTACGCTTCTCGGTTGGTAGAACGGAGACAATTGATCTCAGAGTGTATGACATAGTCGGTCGTGAAGTCGGATCCTTGGTTTCTCGCCGGCTTGAGCCGGGGACGTATTCAACTACGTGGGATGCTACCAATTTCAGCTCAGGAGTTTATTTCATAAGACTTACGGCTGAAGGGGAATATACGCAAACAAGAAAGCTTGTCCTCTTGCGTTGAGTTTTTGATTTCCAACCGTTTTGATTATCTTCAAAGCACCAACCATATCATTTATTATCCATACTTATGAACAGACAGAACGCTCTCGATTTGCTCTTTGAATACACGAAGACTGACAGTCTCCGGAAACACGCACTTGCAGTTGAAGCTGCGATGCGTTCGTATGCCAAACACTTTGGTGATGATGAGGAGAAGTGGGGGATCGTAGGCTTGCTTCACGATTTTGACTACGAAATGTATCAGCAGGTCCCTGACCATCCAATGAAGGGATCAGAGGTATTGCAACAGCACAATTACCCGGAAGATGTACGCCGGGCCATTCTTGGTCACGTGCCCGCAATGAATGTTCCACGGGATACGCCAATGGCCAAAGCGCTCTTTGCGTGCGACGAGCTATGCGGGTTTGTTGTTGCATGTGCGATGGTCAGGCCAAACAAGCTTTCGGATCTGGGAGCATCCTCCGTCAAGAAGAAATTGAAAGACAAGGCATTCGCGAGAAGTGTGAGCAGAGAAGATATTTATCAAGGCATAGAAGAATTGCAGATAGACATGGATCAACACATCCAGTTTGTAATTGAAGCGCTCAAAAACGTTTCTCATGAGTTGGGACTGTAATGGCCCTCAAAAGAATTCTTGAGCCGGAAGTAATGGATACGGAAAAGGATGCTGTTGAGTATGACAGCATGGATTTTGCCGAAGTGAATCTTTCCTTTGCACTGCGTGCACTTGATCTTGCTCCTTCATCCGGACGCATTCTTGATATTGGTACAGGTACGGCGCGAATCCCGATCGTCATGGTTCAACAGGGGAAAAAGAACATTCACATCCATGCAATAGATCTTTCCCGTGAAATGCTGAAGGTTGCAAAGACAAATGTCGAGGCCGCGCGGGTG
>JBGPGQ010000435.1:0-2569 GCA_041483995.1 Bacteroidota bacterium | reverse complement strand
TCATAGACAATACCGTTGTGACTGCCTGATATGCTGACGAAAAAAGATCTTGCGGTTGTCATTATGGCTGCCGGCAAAGGAACCCGGATGAAAAACCCGGATGTTGCCAAGGTCATGTACACTCTTAACGGCAAGCCGATGATCGGGCACGCGGTTGATCTAGCGTTCCGGGTAGGCTCTTCAATTACTGTCGTCGTTGTAGGCTGGCAAAAAGACTCCGTCGTTCAATACCTCGAAAAAATCAAACAGCCTGTCACATGGGTGGAACAAACGCCGCAGCGTGGTACCGGACACGCAGTGATGCAAACCGAACCACTATTGGGCACATTCCGAGGTGATGTACTTGTCTTATCCGGCGATGTACCGCTTCTCTCATATGAAACAACACAGTTGCTCATCGATACTCACAGATCAACCCGGGCGAGCGCAACTGTGCTGACTGCAGAACCAGATGATCCTGAGGGATATGGAAGAATTTTGCGGAACACAGACGGAAGCGTATTGGCAATTGTTGAGGACAAGGATGCAACTGAAGAGCAGCGAAGAATTCGAGAAATTAACACGGGGATTTATGTGTTTGATGCAGTTCGACTGTTTGAAAGCTTACGGCAGATTACTCCTGCGAATTCACAAAATGAGTATTACTTGACGGATGTTTTTGGCTATTTTTGGAAAAACAACCTGCCGGTCAGCGCTGTGCGATCCAAATCCCCGCTTGAGGTACAGGGCATCAATACGCCTCAACAACTTGAAGATGCACGTGCGGCGATGGCTCAGGAGATGTAGTTGACAATAAACCACCTTTTATGTATTATTTCTCCAGGTTCTTGGTAGTATTGCTGATAGCCAACGAGGAGGGTAAGATGAAGTCGAGAATGATCAGTATGGCAGTGATAATGATACTTGTCTCCAGCACACTTGCGCACGCTCAATTCAAGTCGCAGGTGCAAGAGGAACCCCGCGTGTCAGATGGAATGATCCATGATTCCTCTCCGACGCTGTTCCTTGGGTGGTTCAATCCGGAACGGTTTCATATGAACCACTCGTTTAACCTCTCCTACCAGACAATTGGAGGCCAGGGTCTATCGCTCGGTACATACACGAACAGCATGAGATACGATTTTGCAGATAACCTCAATGCCCGGGCAGATGTAAGTCTGAGCTATTCTCCAAATAATTCATTCTCGACCTACGGTAAGAAGAATGATTTCAGCTCTGTATATCTCAGCCGTGCGCAGCTCAACTACAAGCCTTGGGACAATGTAGTAGTGCAGGTGCAATACAGTCAGTTGCCGTACACGAGCCCATATTACTCACCATTCTACAGCCCGTGGTACAGGGAGAACGGATACTGAGTCAAGAAAGACACCAACACGCGTTTATCTGTACATCATACGTGGTTAATAGACGACCGGGTTTTCCGCGCATCTGTGTTGACGGAACCTGGTTTTTTGTTTGAACACCAGCTTGGAGGGGGACAAGAATAACTGTTCATGAAGGAAACGAACGCATCACAGACCCCAACCCCGCTTGCCTCGTCGCAAAGAGATCCACGCAGTATCGTTTTAGACTTACTTATCATTCTTCTTGTGCTTCTCGTTGGCTACCTTTCGTTTGCCCTTGTGCAGCGGCACCTGCTTCATCCGCCGGTCGAGGCAAAACGTTCGAGTCCTGCACTTGGTGAGATTATTCAGATCGATGTCCTCAACGGCTGCGGCATATCGGGTGCAGCGATGGATTTCACTGCGTATCTGCGCGCGCGTGGATACGACGTCGTTGAAATGCGGAACTACAAAACATTTGATGTCTCGGAATCGCTCGTGATCGATCGTATCGGAGATTTGGAAACTGCCCGCAAAGTCGCATATGCACTTGGGGTGAAAGAAAAAAACATAGTGCAACAACTCAATGAAGATTATTACGTGGATGTTTCCGTTGTGATTGGAAAAGACTACAGTTCACTCAAACCATCTCACTAAGGAGCTGCAATATTGAAATCCCCAATGCTTTCCAAGAAAATCGCCGAGCTGATCCTGGCAAAGAAGGGATATGATGTTGTGGTCATGGATCTGCGTTCATTAACGTCCGTGACGGATTTCTTCGTTGTCTGTTCAGCAGACTCTGACGTGCAAATCAAGGCTATTGCAGGCGGAGTTGAAGATGGATTGGAAGCAAAGGGTGTTACCCCCTGGAAAAAAGAATACGGCAGCACCAACTGGGTATTGCTTGACTATGTTGATGTCGTACTGCATATCTTCCATAAAAATACACGCTCATTCTACAATCTTGAAAAATTATGGGGGGATGCAGAGATACGGCACGTGAAAGATGCACCCAAACCAACATTGAAGCGCAGTCCGCGGAAGTTGCGCGTACGAAAAAAGCCTGTTTCCCGGAAAACTGCGGTGTCATGAAAGAATATCTTCGAAAACAAATTACTTCCTCCCTCAAATCAATAGGTATCTCCACCGAAGTGCCGGTTCTGTTCGAACAGCCGAGGCAAGCAGACCACGGTGATTTGACAACGAATATTGCAATGGTGCTTGCGAGGAAACTTGGCAAGAATCCC
>JBGPGQ010000434.1:0-2571 GCA_041483995.1 Bacteroidota bacterium | reverse complement strand
GTTGTCGGGTTGAACGGGTTCGGATAGTTCTGGTATAACTTCGCTGCTATTGGTGTACCTTCACCATCAAACTCATCGTCGGCAAAGTAGTCTCCATCCTCGAAATCTTCCTCTGTCTCCGTATCACTGCTCGTCGGACGTATCACTCTCGGACGTAACACGCCCACCTTCAGAAACGGTACACTCGCAAGATCCACATTACCCTTGACCACAAGCCGGGTAAACGAGACGGATGTGTCCACTCGCTCGAAGTTCAACGTATCAAGCACACCAACAAACGCCCTGTTGATGTCATGGAGCGCTTTGTAGAGTTGCGCATAGTGCGTTGAATCCACTCCGGGCCAGAACGTCATCATCGAGTCTGCCTTCTGTGAAAGGGCAGTGAGAGGCATCTCATCATAGAGACTGCTGTCCTGATCGTAGACCAAATCGCCGAACCCTGCCGGTGTGTTACCCAACTGGCTCGATGCAATGTTGAACTTGAAGGCAACCAGTTCAGCAAACAGTTTGTTCGGGGTCTTCTTCGGATCCAGTTTTGTCATCTGCTTCTTCATCTGTTTCCGACCAGACACATGCGGAACAAGTGTCGAATCGAAGCCGCGAGGCGTGCTCGTTGGATCGCTTGTCCAGTGGTTGAACGCCTTGTTGCGCATTGTCTTGGATATCTGACTCGAGCTCTTGCCCTTGCTGTTCTTGAAGTCCCACGCCGAGAGACGCGCCCATGCTGTATCGCTCTTGCCCGTCTGCTTGATCTGTGTCCACTTCGGAGCAAGTGGGTCCGCAGACTTCCTGAACATGAACGCTATACCGACTACTTCACCACCGGCCGAGTCGCTTTCAGTTGATCCGTTCACTGCTGGTGGCGCAAAGCCTCCCTGTGCTACCACTTCTTCAAGAAGGTTCGTCCAGTTCGGATACAAGTGTTTCTTTCGCTTCGCTGCTTTGATGAGTTTGCCTGCACCATCCAGCGCAGCAATCGATTCCGGTGTTACCGTGGTGAACTTCGGTGATGGACCCGCTGGAGTCACCGTGCCACTCACTGCAACATTCTTTTGTGCGGCACCCGTGCTCGTGTGCGTGATATTCCCGGAAGGCGAGCCGGGTGTTGCCCTATTCATCCGCACGTAGATCGGCGTTGTGCTCACCATACCACCCGACTGCGTGAGCGTAATCGGAGACGTGCTGAAACCGGATCCGCTCGTCAACGAAATCTCAAAATCTGCCGGAGGGGTTACGACAATGTTATTCGTCAGTTCGCCGCCGCCGACCGTGTAGGTTTGCTCCGCCGAAGGAGAACCTGCAACACTCGAGAACGGCGTGAGCGATGCCTTGATGCCAATGGCCGGGCCGAACGTTACCCAGCTCCCTAAACTAGTGACGAAATCAAAAGAGCCGACGAAGCCTCCCATTGTCCCTGCACCAGTTATCTTATTAATACTTATCAAATACTCACCGTCAAAAGGGTCGCCAACTATGCCGAACAAATTTCCGGACTGGTCAAAACATAGACCGTTTGTTAAGACCGGCAAGCCAGCGTTCCCAATAATTGTAGCGGTACCAGCGCTTAGGTTGATCGTGTATATGTCGAAATCGGGAGACCCATTATTAACAGCTCCATAACAGATGCCCGTTGTCGGGTCGAAAGCTATTCCCGAAAAAGAATTCGGCAGAGAGTTTATCAGTGTCGGGATTGCTGTTGAAGCATTAATGGAATAGGAATTCGAGGAAGTAAGCCCATAGAGCACATCACCCGGACCAAATTCGATCTCTGAAAAATGTAACCCTGTATTCCCAATGAACCTGGGCACTCCGGTATTCGCGTCAAGAGTGTACAAGGGGTAACCAATTTCATTGGCGATTGCAAAGATAACACCATCCGAGGGACGAATCGAAATACCACCAAGGTCGAGATTAGTATTTCCAATCGGAATTCCAAAACCAATACCCGGAACGGGAATGACGAAGAGAGTACCAAAATGAATTGTAGATCCATAGAAGTAGCCGAGAGATGCCGGAGCCGACGATGAATCGGCGGATCCGCTCACACTCACGGTATCCGGCGATGATTTTGCGTTACTATACCAGACGATACTTCCATTCTGTGTTCCGATAACCGCAGGATTGAAAGTGATGTGGTATTTTTTTGTTCCGCCCGAGCCCGCAACCGAATCGGATCCATTGGGCGATACGCTGAATACACCGTTGGATGATCTCACGGAGTCGATCGTTAGCAGTGCACCACCGTTGTTCGTTACCGTAACGCTATCGGTTTTGATGAGGTTGATATTGATGGAGCCGAAGTGAATACTATCCGGAGCAACGGCAAATGTTGATTGCACACCAATACCAGTGATTGCAATGCTATCAGGCGATGAGTCTGCGTTAGAGTAGAACACTGCCCATCCGTTCTGCACGCCAGATGCCGTCGGACAGAAGCATGCAAGATACAACGCGCTATCACCCGGTGCAATGGAGACGCAACAGGTTAACGGTGAACAAAACTCACCGCCAAATACCTTGGCAGAGTCGACCAGAAGATTGGCAGTGCCAATGTTCTTTACAAATATCGTG
>JBGPGQ010000433.1:0-2573 GCA_041483995.1 Bacteroidota bacterium | reverse complement strand
CTCGGCATTTCCTCTAAGAACTGATTCAATGCGAGGGTTGATTGAACCTGTCAAGGGCTTCTCCAAGGAAGTATCCCTTCTCACCTTTCTCAAGAATCTTCGGACAGTTCCGAGACTGGGAAGATTCTTCGCAATGCACGGCTCAAAGGATGGCAGCCTTAGGACCAGTCCTTCTTTACACATTCCCTGAAGAATCATAAACGTCTCAGTGGCATTGTAATTCTGCTGAACATACATCGCCGACAGAAAGTCAACAACTGACCTTTGCCCACCTTGATATGTAACAGCAAGATTCTTTCCACTTCGGAGCGTTCCTTTATCACTCGGAGCTTTCCGGGCAATAACATATGTCAAAGCCGGACGTAACTGTGGATGAAATGCAATTGAAACAAGAGATGCTCGTGCTGGTAGTGAAAAGAGCAACCGCAATTCGGTCTTCCATCTGCGTTGAGTTCCAGTCGGAATACCATACTGTCGTTCAATAAGCTTTTCCGCAGTCGATAAGTTCTCTACCGCAGCCAATGAAGCAACAATGATCTCGACCTTCTTTAGAATAGTGTTATTAACTTTTAGCGGATCAACCGGAGGAATCGAAAGTGATACGTTTGGGGTAAATTGATTATCGTCTATCATGAAATCAAATGACCGAGCGAAGCTTTTCAGCCTTGTCGGCAATCTTCAGTTGCTCAATCAAGTCGTCCAATTTACCATTGATAATCTCGGACAGATTATATAACGTCACACCGATGCGATGATCGGTGACGCGGTTTTGAGGAAAATTGTAGGTTCTAATTTTGTCGCTTCTGTCTCCACTCTTCACCATCGATTTCCGCTGTGCAGCAACGTCCCCCACCTGCGCCTCAACCATTGACTCGTAGAGTTTT
Organism: Bacteroidota bacterium; assembly: GCA_041483995.1. GTDB lineage: Bacteria > Bacteroidota > Ignavibacteria > UBA10030 > UBA6906 > JBGPGQ01. The sequence continues at coordinate 1,689 of JBGPGQ010000433.1, read as the reverse complement.
GCCCTCAGCATTTTCATTGCCCGTTCGCGGTTTTGGAATTGCGACCTCTCCTGCCGGCACACCACAATGATCCCGGATGGTTTATGTGTGATGCGTACAGCCGTCTCCACCTTGTTCACGTTCTGTCCACCCTTACCTCCGGACCTGAACGTGTCTATTTCAAGATCGGCTGGGTTCACTTCCACCTCGACCTGTTCAACCTCGGGAAGCACGGCGACTGTTGCCGCCGAAGTATGCACCCGTCCCTGTGTCTCGGTTTCCGGAACACGCTGTACGCGATGAACCCCACTTTCATATTTCATTGCACCATAGACGTCTTCGCCGCTCAGTCCAAAAGAGATTTCCTTGATGCCCCCGATGCCCGTATCATTCAAGTCCAGAATCTCCAACTTCCATTTCTGTTTCTCTGCGAAGCGGGAATACATCCGAAACAGATCGGCGCCGAATAACGCCGCTTCATCCCCACCGGTGCCCGCCCGAATTTCTACAATCACATTCTTGCTGTCATTCGGGTCTTTCGGGATGAGGAGCACCTTTAGCTGTTCCTCGAGCTGTTGAATCTTTGCCTTCACCTCATCCATCTCTCCGTATGCAAGATTCCTCATCTCTGTATCGGAAGAAGTCTCCGTGATATCCTTGAGGCCAGCAAGGTCATTTTTCATCTTGCGGTAACTTTCGTACGCCTTCATGAGAGGCGTAAGGTCGCTGTGTTCCTTGCTCAACGCACGGAAGGTTTCCTGATTCGACACTGCATTGGGATCACTCAGCAGTTTCGTAACCTCCTCATATCGTTCTTTCACTTTTTCCAGCCGATCAAACATTGCTTAATTGAGTGAAAGTTCATTTACTGTTGATGCACTGACAAACGATACGGTAGTATTTTCTTCTTCCAGCGCCGCTCGTAAAGCAACCAGCGCTACTTCTAATTGCTGATCATCCGGCTCTTTTGTGGTAATTCTCTGAAGCCAGAGACCCGGGGCAACAACGATTTTGCCAAAGACAGTGGTACTTCGTTTCGCCGAGACTTTAATGAATTCATATGACACTCCTCCCACAAGTGGAATCAATGGCAGGTGAGTCAGAAGTCTTGCTACCAAGTCGATATGACCCTTCCATGCAATAAGGGCAGCGTCAAAAAGACTGAACATGATGATCGCGACGAACATGACAATCAAGAGAAAGCTTGTACCGCAACGGGGGTGAAAGCGAATCTGTTTTTTCGCCACGGTCACTTCTAATGGCCCTCCTCTTTCGAATGCAAACACAGCTTTGTGCTCCGCTCCATGATATTGGAACAACCTCGCAATATCCTTCATTGTTGAAATAATGCCAAGGTACCCAAGAAGCAGACTTATGCGAATCCCTCCTGCGAGAAGATTAAACCAAAGAGGGTCCTGGTCGACACTGAAGAACGTTGTCGTGATAAGAAGGGGCGTAACAAAAAATACAGTAACGCCGACCAGCAGCGAAAAGATAACCGTGAACCCAACAATGATATTCTGTCGTGCAGGCGTGGATTTCTTTTTTCTCTTTCCATTCCCATGTATGGCTTCCGTGTCTTGAGCATCCTCCATTGCGATTTCCGCTGAATAGTTCAGCGTTTTGATACCTATGATCATCATCTCAATCAGGCCGACAGCACCGCGAAGAATAGGCAGTTTAACGATGCTGTAACGCTCGCCAAGAGAT
>JBGPGQ010000432.1:0-2590 GCA_041483995.1 Bacteroidota bacterium | reverse complement strand
TGATGCGTCGAAAGACAAGGAAATACACTACGGTATTTGGCTGAGTCCATGGAAGTCGATTTTTGTCCGGTATGCATTCCGGAATGCGGATCGTGTGCTCGTTGTGGATCCTTTCTTACAGAAGGAGGCGATACGCCTTGCAGAATATGATGGTGCGAATATTCTCAACATTCCATTTGGATTTGACGGCACCCAATGGAAGCCGGGTGGAGCGAAAGAAGATATGGTCCTGACTGTGGCTGCATGCGAAGATCATTGGAGAATGAAGAAAAAAGGGATCGATAAGTTGTTTGAAGCGGCGCTTCAACTGCCGGCTGTCCGCTTTTGTGTGATTGGAATAGCCTCCAGGTTGATTCCAGAGGCAGAGGCTTCAGCACCGTCAAATGTGGAATTGATTTCCTTCGTGCCGAGGAACGAATTGCTTCCGTACTATCAAATGGCAAAGGTGTATTGCCAGCCGTCCTTCACGGAAGGACTCCCGAACACGCTCTGCGAGGCGATGCTGTGTGGCTGTATACCCGTTGGTACGATCGCAGGTGGAATTCCGACGGCAATGGGTTCGACAGGCTTTCTTGTGTCATACCATGATCAGGCCGGTCTCGTTCGTTCACTGAAGGAGGCGCTTGCATCTCCAGAGTCAAAAGGGGAGATGGCGCGCAAGCGCATTCTCACCGAGTTCACAATCCCGAAACGGGAACTATCGATGCTCAACGTCATTAACGATCTCATAGAGTGAAGCGACCTCTGAAGAATATACTTTCAACGATTTCTGCTGATGTCGGCAGCCGCGCCTTGGGATTTGTGGCAACTGCGTATCTGGCACATGTATTGGGAACGGCGTCTTTTGGGATGATGAGTGTAGGGCTTTCAGTTCTGAGCTATGTGTTGGTGCTCTCGAGTCCAGGTCTGCATACAATTGGAATTCGTGACGTTGCTGCCCATTCTGCAAATCTATCGGAGCGCGTGAATGACATTGTTTCGTTGAGGTTTGCTCTTTCTATCGTGCTTGTGTGTCTTTGTTCACTTGCATGTTTGCTGTTCATCGAATCATCGATGATGCGGTGGTTGATTATTATTTTTTCCTGCTCTGCTATTCCCGCTGCTCTCTCGCTCGACTGGTACTTTCAGGGAAGAGAACAGCTTGTTCTCGTCTCGTCAGCGAAGTTGCTTCTCTACGTTGTCTATGTTGTGATTGTTCTTCTTCTTGTTTCCACTCCGGGAAATATCATCTGGACGGCAATTGCATTTGGCGCTGCCAATCTCATTTCATCTCTCTTTTTGCTCATCTTGTTCAACAGAACAGCGGGCGGACTGAGGTTCAGATGGGACTGGAAAAAGTCGACACGTCTCTTAAAAGAAAGCTTCCCAGTCGGCATTTTCTCGATTCTTTCTCAAACGATTTTGAATCTGCCAGTTCTCATTGTTGGCATCATTCTTTCTGCCAGCGATGTAGGGTTGTTCAGCGCTGCGATGAAACTGGTTTTTTTTGCTCTGATGCTTGATCGGGTTTTCTATGCGCTATTTTACCCGGTGATTTCACGGTATCGTCAAACGACGCAAGAGCAGTTTTCACATCTTGCCGGTCTCGCACTCAAAGTTATCTGTTACATTTCCATTCCGATCCTCGTCATTGGGCTGATGTTTGCACCGGAGATTCTCTCGCTCGTGTATGGGAAACTCTATGCGGATGCCGACACGACCTTGCGGGTGCTTCTTGTATATTTTCTGTTTACCATTGTCAACACAACGTTGATGTGTGTGTTGATTGCAGAGAAGCGTGACCGGGAGTTTTCCCGTGCAATGTTCTTTGGAACGCTCCTGCTTGTCATTCTTTGTTGTATCCTTACATATTCTTCCGGCATCGTTGGCACCGCGGTGGGTCTCAGCATTGGCGAAGGCATAATGACTCTGGTGTTTATGCGAAAAGTGCAACGGACTGTGAAGCTGGAATTATCAAAGATCGCTCTGCCAGCAGTTTTTGCAGGAGTGCTTATGGGAGTTGTGATACTTTTGCTGCGCGGGGTTATCTTTCTTGCTGTTATTCCGCTCGCGTTGTTCCTGTTCCTCGCCAGTATATCCCTCTCCGGCGGGTTATCGCGGAATGATCTGCGCTTCCTCCGTGAGAGGTTCGTATGAAGCTGCAGATTGGCCTTATTGGCGCATCCCTAGTGTGGGAGCAGGTGTGCAGACAGGAGGGGGTACCATATAAGACAATTGATCTCTCTGCTGGGTTATTGAATGACACGTGCAGTCTCATTGTTGTAACCCGTGCGCTTACACGCGACGAGTCTGAATTGACGCAACAGTACCTGCGCAGGGGCGGCGCGGTCATCGGTTTTGCTCTATACATGACAACGTTAGCGGGAATGTCAACACATGAGCAGCGACTGGACTATTTGGTAGCTGATGAAGACGGACCTTTTGCAGGGATTCACCTCATGGACTTGGGCATCAAGGGATTCATACCCAGAGAAGCAGACCAGATGCGAACCCAGACGAATACGAGAGCGATCTTTGCGGGCCCGTTTGGTGGTGGGTTTGCAGTGATACTGCCGTTCGATGTTGCTGCTGTTCTGACCGATACGCGGGT
>JBGPGQ010000431.1:0-2591 GCA_041483995.1 Bacteroidota bacterium | reverse complement strand
CCCTTTGCACCGCTTCTTCTCTCAGACACCAATGGGACCGGTCGGTTCCCGTACGTCGGTCGTCCGGGCGCCCTTCACGGTTTCTACAAATTCTCTCCGGTTGGTGGCGACCAGTATATTGTCACCTCTGTTCTCTCCAAAACGGATACAGCCTTTGCAGCCGGATCATTCATAACAAGGAATGCCACCTCGAGCATCTACACCGAGTTTGTTGCAAACTTTTTCTATTCCCTACCGGGCAATTGCGATTCTGCGACAATTGAGGTCACGATTGGCGGAGATAGCCTGACCTTTATGACTCATATAGGTTCGACATTCCTTCTTGACGACCTCTCGTTCGGTGCTGCGACGGGTGTGGAAGAAACGGAGCATCCACAGTCGTTCAAGCTTGAGCAGAATTACCCAAATCCCTTCAACCCGTCAACGAACATCAGGTTTCAAATTCCCACGGCGGGATTTGTTTCGCTCAAAGTGTACAACCTGCTCGGCCAGGAAGTAGCAACGCTTGTGAACGAAGAACTTCCACCAGGAGGGTACAAAGCAACATTCAATGGCAGCGCGTTCCCCACTGGAACGTACCTTTATACTCTTCGAACAGGCACATACTCAGAGACGAAGAAATTTGTTCTCGTGAAATGAGTGCTTATCCAAAAACAGCTCGTAGTGATTAGTACTATGTCAGGAAACACAACCAAACCGACAAAAACCAGCGTAACTGCTTTCTTGAACAAAATCCGTGACAAGCAGTTAAGAGACGATTGCTTTGCAATTCTCGAAATGATGCAGAAGGTCTCGAACTCTGAACCCGTCATGTGGGGAAGCGCAATTATCGGTTTTGGGACATATCACTATGTGTATGAGAGTGGACGAGAAGGAGATACAATACTCATCGGCTTCTCGCCGAGAAAACAGAACATCACCATCTATTTGATGGGTGGACTGAATAAAGTCGAAGATGAACTTTCAAAACTAGGGAAATACAAAACTGGAGGAGGATGCCTCTATGTTAAGTCGCTTAGGGATGTGAACGTAACGGTTCTCAAGAAAGTCTTTGCCAAAGCTTTTAAGGAAGCACAACGTAAAAAAGCACACACGGCCTAGCCAGGCGCTCCCGCCAGAAAGCGGAGGGTTTCGTAAACAGCACTCAACAAACTGACTGACGGATTGAGCTTTTTTGTCGTATCTCAAAAACAACTTTTCCCCAACATTACAGGAGAAACAATCATGTCACTACGAATCAACGATCTGGCACCGGACTTTACTGCCGTTACAACTGAGGGGACAATCCGTTTTCACGAATGGATCGGCAACAACTGGACGATACTCTTTTCCCATCCCAAAGACTACACACCGGTATGTACTACCGAGCTGGGATACATGGCCCGCATAGCACCTGACTTCGCAAAGCGTAACTGCAAAATCATCGGCCTCAGTGTTGATCCGGTGGAAAGTCACAAGGGGTGGGCGAAAGATATTTTAGAGACTCAGGGCCATGCGGTAAACTACCCGATGATTGCCGACACGAATCTCGCTGTATCGAAGCTCTACAATATGTTACCCGCAGAAGAGGGTGATTCATGTGATGGCAGAACCGCGGCAACGAATCAGACAGTCCGTTCAGTCTTTATCATCGGCCCTGACAAGAAAATCAAGTTGATGCTGACCTACCCGATGACGACGGGCCGTAACTTTGACGAAATATTGCGGGTGCTGGATTCCATGCAACTCACCGCAAAGCACAAGGTGGCAACTCCTGCCAATTGGAAAAATGGCGACGAGGTCATCATCATTGCATCAGTGACAGATGATGAAGCGAAGAAGATGTTTCCTTCGGGTTGGAAGGCCGTGAAACCATATCTTCGTGTTGTAAAACAGCCGGCTTAAGTTTTCGTCGCCTCACGACGATGCCCTGACTGCCGCTTCTCGAGGGTGTACAAAAATATCAACCATAGGAGACATCGTGACAAATCGTGCAAGCGGGACATTTGAAGTAAAGCTCAATCCTCAAGAAGACAACGTCGGAGACCCGACCGTGGGCAGGATGTCGATCGATAAACAGTTTCACGGTGATCTGGAAGCAACAAGCAAGGGTCAGATGCTGGCCGCCATGGCGGAGGTGAAAGGTTCGGCCGGCTATGTTGCAATGGAACGTGTCATTGGAACATTGCATGGTCACAGCGGCACGTTTGCTCTGCAGCATAGCGGAACCATGACGCGTGGTACACCGGGACTCATCATCAATGTCGTGCCGGATTCCGGCACTGGCCAACTCGTTGGTCTCACTGGCAAAATGGCGATCAACATCGTTGACAAAAAACACTTTTATGACTTCGAGTATACACTCGCGGCCACCGGCAATGTGGCCGACAATTCATGAAGCGAATATTCTTCATTCCAGCAATCTCGGGGATACTCGCGTCCGCGCTGTTTTCGCTTTTTGCCTACCCAACAATTGCCGGACATCTTGAAAATAAACTCACCACAGACAGGTACGACGACCTTGCCAAAGGGATAGCAAATTTCGGCACGCTCTCCTATTATCCTGACAACGAGCCAACGGTGCTCCGCACACCAATGTATCCTCTTTTGGT
>JBGPGQ010000430.1:0-2599 GCA_041483995.1 Bacteroidota bacterium | reverse complement strand
GTATTTGACCGGGGGTAATTTAGCTATAGGTCATTTTAGAATCTCTCATTTAGTAGCGAGACATATTGACAGTTTAGTAGACATGGTATTGCTCGATGTTGGCCCCCCTGAATTTTTAGAGGCTTTAGCATTCCATCCAAGGGATATCCTTACTGAGCAAGAAAGCAAAGAGTTAAAGATAGGTCAAGAGGTATTCTACATTGGTATGCTCCCTGATAGTATTCATTCCAACAACATGACTTGGTGCTTTCCAAGAGGTACAATTGAAAAACTTCCGGACTCGCCTATTCAACTAAAGATAAATGGAACTGGTGCTGAAGTAAAAGCAGATTTTTACTTGAAGATACCAGTCAAGGGGGGTGTTAGCGGGTCACCAATACTAGTGAAAACAAAAGATGGGCTCAAACTCTTTGGAATAATTGATGGCTACTTGCCAAAGACTCCAGACACTGCTTGGGGTACTGCAGCGTATAGGATCTATGAAATCATATCCAAACGGAAAGCTATCAAAAGTAACTAGCCTAGAATCTTTCTCTATCTGAAACTAAGTTTACTGCAGGTCTTTCACGGCGCCAACGCAACCGAACCGGCAACAACGCGTTTCGCTCCATGTTCGATCAGAACCTTTGCGCACGCGTCAATCGTTGCACCGGTTGTGATGACATCATCGACAAGCAGGAACGTCCGGTCATGAACCGCTGAAGCAAAGGAAGGATGCGCGGCAAACGCCTCGCTCACATTCTCCCGCCTCTCATCCATGCTCAATTTCGTTTGCGATTGTGTGTACCGTGTTCGCTTCAGGAGTTTTGGGAACACTTCGCTATGGGTCACTTCACTGATTCCTTTGCAAATGTGGGCACTTTGATTGTATCCACGCTCTCGCAGCTTCGTCGCGTGCAGTGGAACAGGAACGAGGCCACAACCCTGTAAGTCATAAGACTGCATGGCCGCACCCAGCCGTTTACCAAGCACAACGCCAAGACTTGTCATCCCACCATATTTAAGCTGATGGATAATTGCCTGGAGAGGTCCCTGCTCATCGAAATAGTAAGCAGAAACAAGTCCGGAAACATGGCCGGAACCTGTAAGCTTGGAGAGTGTATCCCGGTAGACCGCATCGTCAAGCTTCACGGCTGTTATCTTTGACCAGCAGGAATTGCAGACCCTGCGTTCATTCTCAGACAACGCGCATTCACACACAACACACGTTGCGGGAAAGATGAACTCATAGAGCGGCTGGACAAGACTCCGGGCGGTCTGGAGGTATGGGTTCATTTATTTTTTCGAAAGCGCTTCGAGCTTCTGAATCTCATCGCGAAGCTGTGCAGCCCGTTCAAACTCAAGGTCTCTGGATGCGTTTTTCATTTCCGTGCGAAGTTCTTCGATCAGGTCTTTCTTCTGGGCGGGCGTCAGGTACTTGATGACGCTCTCTGCAACAGCCGGCATCTTCGAACGCTCACGGCGGGCATCACGCGATGCCTTGACGTCCGCAACGGTGGTGGCAGCAAGAACCTCATCGATAGTCTTGTAAACCGTCTTTGCTGAGATATTGTGGTCCACGTTGTATTGCAGTTGTTTCGTCCTGCGGCGGCTGGTCTCGTCCATCATTCTCTTCATCGAACCCGTCACCGTGTCTGCGTAGAGGATGACACGGCCGTTCAGATTGCGCGCAGTACGCCCGGCAGTCTGGATCAACGATTTCTCTGAGCGGAGGAAACCCTCCTTGTCGGCATCGAGTATCGCAACAAGGGACACCTCGGGAAGATCCAGACCCTCGCGGAGAAGATTCACTCCCACCAGCACGTCGAAATCCCCCAACCGGAGATCGCGCAGAATCTCAACGCGATCCAATGCGCCAACTTCGGAATGAATGTACCGCACCTTGATTCCGATATCAACGAGGTAGTCCGTAAGATCCTCGGCCATGCGTTTCGTCAGCGTTGTCACGAGCACGCGCTCTTTGTTTGCCGAGCGTGCGCGAATCTCTGCAATCAGATCATCGATCTGGTTCTTGACCGGACGGATTTCCACTTCAGGATCAACAAGGCCCGTTGGACGTATAACCTGCTCCACTACGACGCCCTTCGATTTCTGCAGTTCATAATCAGAGGGCGTTGCGCTGACGAAGATGACTTGAGTGACCATCTGCTCCCATTCATCAAATGTCAGCGGCCGGTTATCCAGCGCCGAAGGAAGCCGGAAGCCATGTTCCACAAGTGTCAGTTTCCGTGAACGGTCGCCGTGGTACATGCCGCCAATCTGTGGGACGGAAACGTGAGACTCGTCGATCACAAGCAGGTAGTCATCCGGAAAATAATCAAACAGACATGCAGCCCGTGATCCGGGCGCGCGGCCGGCAATGTGGCGCGAGTAGTTCTCGATACCCGAACAATATCCCACTTCGCGCATCATCTCAAGATCGAACCGCGTCCGCTGTTCCAGGCGTTGCGCCTCAACCAGCTTCCCGGCTGTGCGCAATGCGGTGAGCCGTTCTTCAAGCTCCACTTCAATACCTTTGTACGCCTTATCAAGAGTCTCCTTCGACGTAACAAATTGTTTGGCAGGATAGATGACTTCGTAATCGGTTTCGCCAAGAACC
>JBGPGQ010000429.1:0-2600 GCA_041483995.1 Bacteroidota bacterium | reverse complement strand
TTGCCGGCTGTAATTGCCTTCACAACTAATTGAACAATTCCATCCCAATCAGATTGCTTCACCTTTGCGTTGATACCGGAGTCACCGACAATCAAGACCTTGTGTTCAAAGAGACTGACAAAGATCAGTATCCCGGTCCGGTGTTTTGTTTTGAACACTTCTTCGGCGATGAATGCCTCTGAGGCACGTTGAGCAACCCGTCGTTCCATCAACCTGTGGCCTGCAAGCAACCTCTTCAAGGGTTCCAGAAATTTGACCAACAACGCTGCGATGCACACTGCAAGAAGGGTGACGAGAACAGTTTCAATGAGATTTAATTCAAACCAGAGGTTCATGAACTCATTCAACACCACAACTTTGGCAAGCGCGAGAAGTGCAGCGATGGATCCACCTCGCCAGAGCGCTTCTTCGTATGTATCGGATTCAAGAACAACGTAGGGGACTATCTCGCCGGAGGTTTTAGTTTCAGCCTCCTTAACAGCGGCTGTGATTCGCTCCATATCTTCAGAAGAAAAAAAGCGTGACATTCGGTCGAGCATGGCGTTTACAAGGTTGTTGCAGGTGTGTGAATTTGCTGTTCAGTTTTTATGTGATCAACTGTTGCCGCGTCAACGCCACGCCACGAAGCGATCTGTGCCACGATTGTTCTTCGTACACGTTCTCGTAGTGCTGGGACGTCATCTTTGGTCATTCCCGTGGTCTCCAGTGGTGGCAAAACCTTCAGAAAGATTTTCTGCGTCTTCCCGAATCGCCAGCTTTTCTTTGGCAGACATTTGTATGCGCCCTCAACAGCGAGCGGAAGGACCGGGATTTGCAAATTGACTGCCATGTGGAATGCACCGTCCGCGAACGCAGCAACTCGGCCATCAGGTGAGCGCGTGCCTTCGGGAAAGAATATCACCGAACATTTTTGCTCAAGATAGCGTCGTGCAGCGAGCAATGCCTGAGCTCCTGCGCGCTTGCTTGCCCGGTCAACCGAAATGTCGCCGGCCAATGTCATCATCCAGCCAACAAATGGAACACGGAACAGCGTATCCTTTGCGATCCATTTCATTTCCCAGGGAAGGTTGGAGATGATCGGAATATCGGCAAGTGATTGGTGGTTGCTTACGACAACGTACGGGCGTCGGGGGTTATCGATCTGCTCTCCTGAAATCTGGAGTTGCACCGACGGGTTCACGTCTGTCATTGTCTTTCCTAATCTGCGGAACCACCGTCCGGTTCTGTAGCGTACCGGATCCCGATCGAACAGTCGTATGGTTGCGAGCAACGGAAGCCAGAGGAAAATCAGTGTTACCGTTGACGACCAGATCCATATTGAGCGAAGTGCGGAGATCACTGCTTAATGAACAGAGATTTTTTCAAAGAAGAAAGGGATTGCTTGGGAAGTGCCCCTTTAGTTTCGTAAGAGCTGTCATTGCGAGCGATCCCGACAGGGAGGGCGAAGCAATCTCGTTTTTCAAGGGAGTAGATTGCTTCGCCTTGAGAGGCAGGCTCGCAATGACAATCAAACTGACACCACCCCGGCCGTCGGAATTGCAAAGCTCAGTTCGGTAACCCACCCACACCGCCTGCAGTTTCGGGGTCGCAGGAATTTACTCTTCACAGAAGTCTTTCAAAAACTCATAGACCTCGGAATCGCAAGCTGAGTGCGGTGGGATAGACCAATCACCGCTTTGCGATTGCGGTTCCTTCTGATCTTATTCTCGCCGCAATCACATTGTACGCGGGGTCGTATCAACAGTGGTGCGCGTTGCCCGTTCCGTCCAATAGTTCTATGGACGGAACGAGGCCTTGTCCAAATGGACCGGCGATTCCGAAAGTTTTTCCCGCAACCAATTATTAATACGAACGTGCGGGATCCCGTAAGGCGGGACTTTGTTTACTTTCTTTTCAAAAAGAAAGTAAGAAGAAAGAGCTCAGCTACTGCCCTTTGCGAGGCATCAGTGAGTCGCGCATGGCAGCGTCGTATGCGAAAGCCGCCATGATCACGGCGCCCTGCTTTAAGTCCTCCTCAATTGCGCGGTCGTACAGGTCCTGTGTTGAATGCCATGTGCGGTTGAAATACTCAATGTCGTCCTGTATGAACTGGAAGCCCGGCAATCCAATATTGTCGAAGGACTCATGGTCCGTTGAGGATGTCCCGCTGATTGTCAATGTAAATGCATTTGCCTCACCAAGCGGTTCAAACCATTTTCGGAAAATCGGACGCACCGCTTCGTTGCTCTGCATGTACATGCCGCGTATTTTTCCTGTTCCGTTGTCATCGTTGAAATAGACGGAGAATTTTTCAGCTTCAGGCTTCAGCGTTACTTTGGAATCCGGATCAGTGGAGCGGCCTATGCGCTCACCGAAATGTTTCTTCACGTACGCCGATGAACCGTATTCACCCTGTTCCTCGCCTCCCCACAATGCCACGCGTATGGTGCGTCGTGGCGTAAGGCCGAGTGTTTTCAAAATGCGCATTGCCTCCATGCATGCTGCGACGCCTGTTCCGTTGTCCGTCGCGCCCGTTGCTCCATGCCATGAGTCGAGATGAGCGCCGATCATGACGACTTGGTCCTTGAGATCGCTCCCTGGTAACTCCGCGATCACGTTAT
>JBGPGQ010000428.1:0-2601 GCA_041483995.1 Bacteroidota bacterium | reverse complement strand
TACTACTGGAACAAACGACGGGCATTGGAGATTCAAAAAGCCATCGAGTGTTTCAATCAGGCGCTGGCCCTGGACGCGAGCTATGCTTTAGCGTACGTTGGGCTGGCTGATTGCTATGCACTTCTGGAACAATATGCGGGTATGCCTGGAAAAGAAACGTATCCCAAAGCGTTTGCTGCTGCATCTCATGCGCTTGAGATCGACAATTCTCTTGCAGAAGCTCACACTACACTGGCCTTCGCTAGTGTCGCAATGTGGAATTGGGAAAAGGGGGAGCAGGAATTCAAGCTTTCGATCTCTCTCAATCCAAACTACCCCACAACCTATCATTGGTATTCCATTCTGCTTCATCTTCTTGGTCGTCATGAAGAGGCCTTCAAGGCAATCCAACGAGCGCAAGAGCTCGATCCTCTCTCGCCGGTCATAGGGTTGAACGTCGGACTGGCGTACTACATGGAAGGAAAGTACGAACGAGCTCTCCAGGAAATGGACGCAGTTATGGCGATTGACTCATTGTTCGGTCCGGCATATTCCAGGAAATCCCAAGTCTATGCAAAACTTGGAAGGATGAAGGAGGCATTTGTCACGGCGTCGAGGGGCGTAGAGATTTCCGGACGTTCATCCGAAGCCGTATCATTCCTGGGGTATTGTTCCGGGTTACTGGGAAGACGGGATGAAGCATTGAAGATTGCGAAGGAACTCGAGGAACGTTATACCATCAAGGCATCCACCGGCTATTTCATAGCGAGGGTGTATGCCGGTCTTGGCGACAGAGATAACCTCTTCAAATGGCTGAACGTTGATTTGGAAAACCATGCCGGTACAATGATGTGGCTTACACAAGATAGGGAATTGGAACCTTACCGGTCTGACCCCCGGTTTGTTGATTTGCTGAAGAAGATCGGCTTGAAGTAGTGATTGTTCATATCATAATTAACCAAATGTTGATCATCAGTAACTAATAGGAGGGTATCATGTACATCGTACGAGATGTGTTTCGCTGCAAGCCCGGCCATTCAAAGTCAGTGGCCGACAGGTTCAAGAAGAGCTTTCCTCTGATGAAGAAGATGAAAGGGTTCATCTCGGCCCGTGTTCTTGTCGATTATGTGACGAGTTACTGGACAGTTATTCTTGAGATGGAGGTGGAGAGTCTGGCAGATTTCGAACGTCAGATGACTGAGTACTCAGCCAGTCCTGAGTTTCGTGAGGCCATGAAGGGATATATGGACGAAGTCGAGGGCGGGCACAGAGAAATATTCAAGATTGTGTGATTCAAAAAGCAGTGATGATCGGGCAAATAATCTCACACTATAAGATCCTTGAGAAACTCGGCGAAGGCGGCATGGGTGTGGTGTACAAGGCCGAAGACACGAAGCTCAAGCGTAACGTAGCAGTCAAGTTTCTGCACCATCAGGTTGCTGACAGTGAAAAAGAGCGTGCGCGTTTCAAGATTGAAGCACAGGCGGCTGCATCGCTAAACGCTCCGAACATTGCGACAATCCATGCCATTGAAGAAGTCGATGATGAGTTGTTCATTGTTATGGAATACATCAAGGGGAAAGAACTCAAGAGCATGATCAAGGAAGCCCGGCCTCCCGGGCTTCCTATCGATGATATTCTTCGTTATGCCACCCAGATTGTTGCGGGACTGCAAGCTGCACACGACAGAGGGATTGTCCATCGAGATATCAAATCATCAAATATTATGATCGCGGAGAATGGTCAGGCAAAGATCATGGACTTCGGGCTTGCCAAAGTGCATGACAGTGCACAGTTAACGAGGGCAGGAACCATAGTGGGAACGGCGGCATACATGTCGCCAGAACAAATTCGTGGAGAAGAACTTGATACACGGTCGGACGTATTTTCGCTCGGTGTGGTATTGTTTGAAATGACGACTTTGCAGATGCCGTTCCGTGGCGAACACGAAGCGGCGTTAACCTACTCGGTTGTGAACGAAGATGCGCCCGTACTTCGAACTAAACGACGAGAGGCACCGAAGAAGTTGGAGCAGGTAATTACAAAATGTCTTGAGAAAGACCGCGAAGAACGCTATCAGAATGCCGAAGAGATTGCGAAGGACCTTCAAGCCGCTATGCAAGAGAAATTTCAGCCTGCAACGATGTTGAGAATCGCCGTTCTCCCATTTGCCAACATGAGCAACGATCCGCAGGACGAGTATTTCAGCGATGGGATTACGGAAGATATTCTTGCAAACCTCACGAAGATCGCACATCTCAAGGTCATCTCACGTACATCGGTCATGCAATACAAGGGAACAAAGAAGACCATCCGTGAGATAGGGAAGGACCTCAATGCGGGTATCGTCCTCGAAGGAAGCGTGCGTCGGGCTGGAGATCAGGTACGCATCACGGCGCAACTGATCGATGCCACCACCGATGAACACTTATGGGGCGAAACCTACGACAAGGAATTTAAAGAGATCTTTGCCATTCAAAGCGATGTAGCGCAACGGGTTGCCAGTGCACTCAAGATTCAACTGATGGGTGATGAGAAACGTCTGGTCGAAAAAGAGGCCACGCAGAACCTTGAGGCCTATAATCTGTACCTTCACGGACGGTATTTCCTGGGAAAAAGAAC
>JBGPGQ010000427.1:0-2631 GCA_041483995.1 Bacteroidota bacterium | reverse complement strand
GATTGCATCGCATCGAGGCGGGATTTTTCTTCGGCTTGTTGCGATGACTTCATTTGCCTCTTCGTTTCAATCCGAAGCGCGGTCAGTTCTTTCAACAATTCATTGAATATATTGAGCGTATCCGAACCGGGAGCAATACCATTATTAATCATGATAGAGGGATAGAGTGATTCCACGTCTGCATGCAGTATTGGTGGCCCAAGAATCCCCGTGATGAAGATGTTTGTATAGCCTCCGCCTGTCTGGATGCCTTCCAGAGGTTTCGGAATGGCGTGCTTCTCCCTGAGATATTCGCGCACCATCAGGCTTTCAATCTTGCTCGCGGCTCCCGATCGGGCAGTATGACCGTAATGGAAGGGCAGCATTTGCGTGAGGTAAAATGCACTTCCTGAGAGGTGATTGCTCAACTTGCGTGTTTCCTCCACATCATCGAATGCGTAATCCATTAGAGATTTTGGATCGTGATCCCAGTACCAAGAAATCTTGTCTCCTGGTATGTACGTTCGTTCGGGTGAGGCAAATCCGAAGAACTTTGCCGCATATTTCAAACCGTAGCTCTCCATGTTTCGCTTTACCATGTCATAATTCTGGACAAGAATCAGCGTGTCGATCACATGTCGCCCTGGAATGTCCGTAATAGTATATTCATATGAACGCTCTGCAAACGACGTCCTTGTATCGAATGATCGGGGGAGCGTTTGGTCCCTGCCGATTGTCAATGCAACCTCATTGAGTTCGCAGCGGCGGAGAATGTATGGAAGGTCGAAGTTGTAAATATTGTGGCCTTCAATAACGTCGGGATCCTTCTCCTGAACGAGACGAACAAGTTCCAACAACATCTCACGCTCGCTCATTTTCTTTCCATCGATCATATGTTTCCACCCCCGATTATCGGAGAGTGAGATGAGAATGATACAGTCCCCGGGGCGACTTGCGCTACTGAACTTATGTGGAACGGATGAGTATGTCTCAATGTCCAATTGAAGCCGGCATAGGTCTTCGAAGGTCATGTTTTTGAAGAGTGTTCGGCCGGTTTGGAGCAGGTATTGAGTAACCGGATCGGCATACAGGAAGAGAGTGTCACATTCCGCATAACTCTCAACCTTCTTCAACGCAGTGCGGTTGTATCGTTCGAGTACGTGCCGGATTGCCTCCCATAGCGTGCCCCATTCCTCGAACACGCAGAGGTATTGGTAGAACGCATTACCCGCAAGTTGTTTTATCCAATGTTTCCTTGAAAAACCGTCGAGATATTTTCTTTCGGCGAGGAAAAAGAAAGGATAGAAGGGAACATCTTCGTGCCGAACGGCGGCGGGGTCCCGAAAATACACACGCATCGTGCTGTCATCCTTCTGCTGGACAGCGACGATGCGTTCGTCAGTAGCATAACCGTAGAGGAGGTTGCTCATTCCCACCGTCTATTTCTTTTTTGAATAGCTCTCAATGAATGGAGCAATCAAGTCGATGGGAACAGGGAAGATTATGGTAGAATTTTTTTCAGATGCGATCTCCGTCAGTGTTTGGAGATAGCGCAGTTGAAGCGCCGTCGGATGACTTTCAATGACCTTGGCTGCGTCCGCAAGTTTTTGAGATGCCTGGAATTCTCCTTCGGCATGAACAACTTTTGCCCGTCGTTCACGTTCAGCCTCCGCCTGACGCGCCATCGCTCGTTGCATTTCCACCGGTAGGTCGATCTGTTTCACCTCCACGTTCGAGATTTTGACACCCCAAGGTTCGGTATGCTGGTCTATAATCATTTGCAGTTTGCTGTTTATCTTGTCACGTTCTGCAAGAAGATCATCCAGCTCCGATTGGCCGAGAATGCTTCGCAGGGTCGTTTGAGACAGTTGAGACGTTGCAACCAGATAATTCTCAACTTCCACGATTGCTTTTTCCGGTTGCACCACGCGAAAATAGACCACAGCGTTCACCTTCAGCGACACATTGTCTTTTGTGATGATATCCTGTGGCGGTACATCCATGACAACGGTTCTGAGGCTCACCTTGACAAGCTTATCGATCATCGGTATCAGGAAGATGATCCCCGGCCCCTTTACGGCAATAAGTCTGCCGAGCCGGAATATAACGCCACGCTCGTACTCGCGCAGGATGCGAATTGCATTGGCAAGAAGGATGATGAGAAAGAGAATAATAACGAAGAATACTGCGCCGGCTAGTTCCATGATAAGCTCCTAAGGAAATATGTTATGAGGTTTTCTTTCTGACGGTTAGGCGAAGATCCTTAATGGCGGTGACTACAATTTGTGATCCAGATTTTATCTTGCCTTCGGCACTTACTGCGTTCCAAATTTCTCCATGCACACGTACCCTTCCATCGACATTGAGGTCTGTGATTGCCTCCCCGGTTTCCCCGATAATGCCTTCAATGCCAGTTACCGGCTTCTTTTTTTGCGCCTTGATTCCCATCCCTATGGCAAACAGGAAGAATGCGGCAGTGATCAGCACGGCTGGAATAATGACACTCCATGAGAGAGAGATGAATTCCAGTGAGGAGTCCGAGTCAATAAGCATGATGGACCCGAGCAGGAGAGAGACCACGCCGCCCAATGCGAGCAACCCGTGGCTGATAATCTTGATTTCGAGAATGAAGAGAATAATGCCGATGATAAT
>JBGPGQ010000426.1:0-2666 GCA_041483995.1 Bacteroidota bacterium | reverse complement strand
ATGTAAGGTACGACTAGAACGACTCAAGCGCCTCATCATATCTGTCACTTCCATAAAAAAGAGTAGCCAATTCACTGTATGCTGTTTCCTTATACGGATAGATAATCAGGACGATTCTAAGAAGCTGTTCGCTCTTATGGGGCTTGCCTTTCATCGACTCAATCAAACCAAGTTTTCCGGCGAAATTCAGCGCCAGTTTTTTGTCGGAACCATCCAACCGTTTGATCAATGTTGAATCAAACGCCTCCCGCGTTACAACTTTCGGTGGACGGTACAGCCAGAACGTAAAGCCATTCTGGTTTTCGACCGGCGCTATCTCATACGCAAGTGTCCATCGTGTCTTTAGTGTATCATAGTATGGAAGGATATGCTTGAACCGTTCAGGTTCACGCATGTAGCGGTCATAGTCATAATTGGAAGTGATGAGCAGATCAATGTCCTCGTACCATCGCGTATCGTAGAACGGAATAGTTTGTTCGGTTGCGCCCGCGTTGAACGGGATCAACAACATGGCATAAGGGTCCTTTGAAAAATCGAGCCAGAATGGTCCGGTTGCAATCACTGACCCCGGCTTGACATTTTTCTTGATCCACTCTTTGACGATCACCCGTGTATCAGGCTGTGAGAATGAACGGTGATAGGCAAGTACACTGTTGATTTGAGTTCCGGCAATCAGAAATAGAGCCGCAATACCAGTAGCCCACCTGAATGTTTTTGAATCAGCGAGTGTTCCAAGCGGCTTATCCTTCAGATACTCCTGTGCCCAGTTCAAAACTCCCACAAGGCCTATTGAACCGATGAGAATGATGAATGGTAACGTTGGAAAAAGGTAATAGTCGAATCGCGCAGTTGAGATGCTCGCGGCCACGAAGTACACGGTCGGAAAAATCATGAGGAGCAACTTTTTCTTATTCAGATACGTGATGAAGTAAATGAATGATACAAGGGTAATGATCAGAAACGCCCAGCCGAGATTGGCCGGAAGGACATCTCTCAGGTAGTACAAGAAGGTATTGGATTGTGTATCGATGCCGAGGAGACCGGCTTCTTTAATCCTGCCGAGTTCTTTCATGTCGGCAATGAACTCACCGAATCGAAGGAGAATGTATGGGTTGAACAGGAAGAACACAGCGAGACAGGATGCAATAGAAAACAAAAAGCGTCGATCCCATAATGAACGGAATGCCTGTCGAAACGAGTGAGATTGAAAGAGATGCACCGCAATGAGCACAAAGATCAGCAGGACTCCATTATACTTCGACGCGGATGCCAGGCCAATACTCATCCCTGCTAGCAAATACCATTTCATCCGCGGTTGTTCGTAAAGTCTATACATCATGTATATTGAGAGCACACAGAAAAATGTCAGTGCTGCATCGACTTTGATCATCTGAGAGAGTTTTATGTGCAGTACGTTGACTGCGACGAGGGACGCAGCAAGCAGCCCAATTCTTTCTCCCCAATATCGAGCGCCAATGATATAGAGCAACACGATACTCCCCATATCAAATAACGTTGACAGTAATCTGCTAATTACAATGAACACAGTAGGATTTTCTACATATGCTTCTTGGAACTTTTGAAGGGTTGGATATGCGCCTGTCAAATATCCTGTTATGAAATGGACTGACTGAACAGCAAAATGCAAATAGAAGGTAAGTGCGGGATATATGAAAAAATGAGAGCGAGTTTCTATCTGCGGATGAAAGTCGAATCCCGGTTGTCCGATGTTCCAAAAGTTCCAAGTCATATTTAGGGCGATGGCTTCTTCATAAACAGCCGGCAAACCCCAGTTGATATGCCAGAGCCGCAACACAAGCCCTATTGCAAGGATGCAATATAGGATGGAATTCTCCGGTAGGGTTTTCTTGCCCAGTCTTACTTCTGAATGTTGCTGATTGGTCTTGTTCATCGCCAAGGGCGTTAGTCGATTGTTCGGACACAAGCTAATAATTCTATGCAATAAGTCCAAGCTTGGCATCTCTCTCTCGGGTCATTCAGGTATCAGAAAAAGCTTGACTTTTCCATAGCAGTACCCTACCTTTGCAGTGTTATTTTGTTCTCCGAAGCAAAACCAACGCTACGCCAACGCTAAGACTGAGGCCTTGAAGCAACGTATTTGCAGTCTCGTGACCCGATCTGGTTGTGCACGCTTTGGAGCGCTCGCCAACCACACAGCACATCCTTCCTCGTTCATCACCCTGTTTCTTATCCTGCTTATTGTAATTACGATTTCGGCTTGTGAAACCGATCATTCTGAGTTGGTTACTCTGCCATCTTGTTCACCAAGCCTGACTGCCCTTGAAGTTCAGACAATCATTGCCCAGGCGGTTGAGCTTGCCGGTCGTTCTTCCGACAGCATCACAATCGCTGTTGTAGACCGTGAGGGAAACGTGCTCGGTGTTTTTGAGATGAATGGAACGACAGGGAATGACGGGGTTTCCATAACAAGGGCCCGTACAGCCGCATTTCTTAGCAGCAACCAACATGCATTCACAACCCTAACGGCGTGCTTTATTACGCGTGCGCACTTTCCGCCCGGAGTTGCCAATACGCCAGCGGGGCCGTTGTTCGGCGTGGGCTTCTCGAGTCTTCCCGGCGGCGATGTACAGCCAAACGGCAGTGCGCTCAACGATAGACCCGGTGGCGTCCCTATCTACAAGGAT
>JBGPGQ010000425.1:0-2672 GCA_041483995.1 Bacteroidota bacterium | reverse complement strand
GGCCTCCTCAATCGCAGCGAACCTGAGGTCCGTATTCTCCAAGCTGCGTGTTGCGATTCCGACGTCGTTTCTTTTGCCCCTTTCTTTGGACGAGCAAAGAAAGGGGCGAAGAGCCCCGTTGGCAAGAGATACCTTGAGACTCTGAAAGAGATGGTGGAAAGGGAAGGATAGGGCAGCGCTCGGTCTACACGCTGCCGACTTCTCCTTAGTGTTTCTGATCTTTCGGCGGATTTGGATCGTTGCCGTAACTATCCTTATCCCGAATGGTTCCATTCTTTCGATGGATCACCACATCTGATTGCTTCTCTTTCGCAATCGGTACTGCAGCTATCCTTGCAAGCTCTTGGCTCTTATGAGTTGACACCGGATCAGCCTTGCCTGCTATTTTTGTTGCCCATCTGGCACCGAACGGCACAACATGAACATCCTTTTTCATCATTGACTCCTTCTGTATGTGATTGTTATTGGTTTGAAATCAATTGCCCTTCCTCCGCGCAATTCTACTCTCAGTGGCTTTTGCATGAATACCATAAGGAACGACACCTGAGTTGTCGCCTCGACCGATAACTGTTTTGAAGAAGCAATTTAAATTGCACGCTTTGTCTGCATCGACATCCATTTTGCCCAACACAAAATGATAAGTCTGTTGGCCCACATCAGAAATGCCTGACGGTGAAACAAAGAGAGACAACATCTGAAGGACTTCCATTGACGCCAGCGATGAACTAAACGCAAAGACATTCTCGTGAACATCGAGCAAGTTTCTATCACTAATCCCGGATAGGTATGACGGGTCATCAAGAAATCCCTGTTTTTCCAGAGCAGCGTTTGCCGTTTTGTATTGGCCGAGACATTCAAGACATGGTCTTTTGAAGCCAATAGTTTGAGATTTCCAGTCTGCGCCAATCATTCTCGTGTTGTCCTTGTTCGTTCTGACGAGAATTCCACCATCGATGACAGGAATAAGATGAGCATAGGCAATAAGGTTCAGAACTTGCCGAGGCCATGGACGATCCACACAACTGAATAACACATCGCAGTTGAGTGCTTCTCGAAAACCTTCCTCTTCGCAAACACTCGCATCAAGTGTCAGGACTTGAACGGCAGGAGATGAAGCACTTCTCTGAATGGCATCTCGAATTGCCTCGACTTTTGCACGTCCAATGTCACTTTTGAAGACATTGGTTCTATCAATGTTCTTCTCTTCGACCGTATCGAAATCAATGAGAGTGAAATATGATATTCCCATTCTTGCAAGAGTTTCTGCAACAATGCTACCAACGCTGCCGAGTCCAACAATCCCAATGCTAAGACGAGCGAGATCTTTTTGCGTTGCTTCACCCCACGCGGCAATCGTCCTCATTTGTAACGCGTGGTCCATTTTTGCAGGCAAAAGATTATCGTTGAAGTCAATCGTGAGCCCTTTGCCTACAATACGGACATTCTCGCACCAGTACCTATCGTATTTCCTCTTTGCTGCGGGATCTCTTTGCCAAAACCTTGCGCTCCAAGTTCCATCATCACCAACCGTCAAACCCAACAAGGGAAGGCCTGTCATAGCCATTACAGCTGGGGCAATGCGAGACTCAGCAATTCTATCATCATGACTCATCGATTGCCAACCTGGCCACGGATGCGAATGAAGAAACGCGATTCCTTCTCCTTTCCCAGCCGCAACCGATAGTACTCTTTCGAAGTACTGAGAAGTAAAACCGACGTTCCCATGAACATTGCGTTCGTTTTCCTCCGGCAATATGAGACTGGACAGAATCCCACTGAATCTCTTATTGCCGGAGCTTGGTACGTATGTGGCAAAGCATAAGTCCTCTTGGCCATCCACTCGCATCAAGTGGTCACAAAGTCGTCTGTGGGTCTCATCGGTCATCACAACACTGTATGTCTTCATAGTTTTGCCAACAGGTTTTTGATATGAGCCAAGTACTTCTTCACGGTCTTCTCCGTTCGATTCCAATCAGGAAAAGGCCTACTCCAGTAGCGCCATTCGTTTCCGAACGGGCTTGGATTGACATTGTTCGGAGGCTCAATCCAACCTCCAACCCCAACCGACATGAAATGTGGACCCGTTGGACAGTTCATGGGAAAGTCGTTAGGGATCTCAAAACCGATTGGGAGTTTCTTCCCTATGTTCCTGCCCACCGGGACTTCGTATTCAAAACAAACGCCTAAGGTGTTTCGCTCTTGGGGGGTGAACCCAAGAGCTTTTACCTGCTCGATGAATTCTGCCTTTGCCATGATCGCGCTTCCTCAAGAAACAGGTGTCTCGCCACGAAACGCTGATACAAACTTCATGGCAGGACACTGCATTTCAATTGGCGTATTTGGCCGATCCTTGTAGGATTCCTGGCTTCCATCAGCTTTGATGAGGACTAGATAGTAGTCCGTGACCGGAATTATTCCTGCAAGTTCGAGGATTTGGTTTGGTGTGAGGATTTTTTCATCGGTGGTTTCGGGTTCGGTGTCAACTGTGTAGTGGAATACCTCGGGCGGTTTCACTACGAAGTGTTCAATGCCTGGTTTGGCAAGATCGACTTTTTCAGTCAAGCTGATCTTGTTAAAGTCGCAGCCCTTGAGTTTTTGGTAGAGTGAATGGCACTCGACAGGCACTTTCCTTGCCTTCTCGAGAATTTCCTTGCCTGTTACAAGATGATGGT
>JBGPGQ010000424.1:0-2683 GCA_041483995.1 Bacteroidota bacterium | reverse complement strand
GTCGGTGGAGTTCTGCCACTCGCTCGGCCTCGATTACGTAAGTTGTTCACCATACCGCGTGCCTATTGCACGGCTTGCTGCAGCGCGGGCAGGGCTTGCAGATGTTAAGCGTTCAAATAAGGTAGGAAAGAGACATACACGTTAGAATAAATTCTTGAGTACTATATTGAAACGTATACATTGCTACTGGTTTTTGTTGATGGTTGCTTTGATGTGGTCATGCAAGAAGGATGACACATCAATCAATGTTCCGACAAATCCGAATTTGCCTACCAGACCAGTTCTTCTTCTCGATGACACTTCGTACACTGGTGATTATGTAGTTCGCTGGTATAGATCACTCAGAGCGCTCAGTTATACTGTGGAAGAAGATCAAGAGCCTACTTACCAGAATGCCAATGTGATCTATACTGGTTTTGATACGATGGTTGTTGTCACAGGAAGATTATCAGGGCAGGTGTTCTATTATCGTGTGAAAGCAAACAACAACGAAGGAAGCAGTGATTGGAGCGCTACCACATCAATTGTTGTTTTAGTAAACCTGCCAACAGCACCGACATTATATGGTCCTGACTCATCTGGAACAGGAGTATTTACTCTTCGATGGACTAGACCACATCTATCTGCAAACTTCACGCTACAGGAAGATTCGAACACCACTTTTCAGAATGCTGCGACCATTTACGATGGTAGCGACAGTGTTATTATTCTCCAAAGACAGCGATTGGGTTTCTATTACTACAGAGTAAGGGCACATAACTCCCAAGGGGTTGGTGGGTGGAGTAATATCAAATCAGTTTTCAACACATCACCAGCTACTGTGGTTTTTCCAACATCAAATGTACACTATGGTGCACATGTGCAACAGCTCTTCAGAGAAACCTGCACGCTTTCCGGTTGTCACGACGGCTCAGGGAGTCAGTTAGATCTTACAACATACGGAGCACTGATGAGTATTCCCGGCATCGTAGTCCCCGGCGATCCGGAAAACAGCCAGCTGGTATGGCGCATTGAAGGAAGACCCGGTGGCAATCGAATGCCGCTAAACATGAATCCATTAAACCAGAATCAGATCAATGGAATTAGAATGTGGATTGCCGAAGGCGCTCTGAATAACTAAAAGAAGCTCCGGTAGGACAGGCATTTCTGCCTTTCCACAATATGCTAAGATTGTCAGAGGTATGACCTACTGGAAATTTTTTTTTGAAAAGTTTTTTTCATGTTACATAAAGGAGTATTATAAGATGAAACTCTCAGATTTTCGTTACCCGCTTCCCCGGAACCTTATTGCAAAGCATCCAGCAAATCCGCGGGACAGTGCACGGCTTATGGTGCTGAACCGCGCCGATGAATCAATTACCTCGATGAAGTTTTCCGAGATCGTTCAATTTTTCAAAAAGGGTGATTGCCTCGTCGTCAACGAAACGAAGGTATTCCCGGCGCGTCTTTTCGGAAGAAAGGAAAAGACCAATGCTAAGATCGAGGTCTTCCTTCTTCGTGAGCTGAACAAAGAGGAAAACATATGGGATGTCATTGTCGATCCGGCCAGGAAAGTTCGCATCGGCAACAAGATATTCTTTGATGACGGCAAACTCTGGTGCGAAGTCATCGATAATACAACTTCCCGCGGGAGAACGGTCCGGTTTAATGTGGCGGGAGATTTCTTCAAAATCATCGACCGCATCGGTAAAATGCCTTTGCCGTATTACATCAAACGCGATCCAACGGATAAGGACAAGGAAACATATCAGACTGTTTTCGCACGCGTTGTCGGCGCTGTTGCTGCCCCGACTGCCGGCTTACATTTTTCCAGTCGTCTGCTCACAACCCTCAAAAAGAAGGGGGTGAAAGTTGTGCCCGTGGTGTTGCACGTTGGTCTTGGATCGTTCCGGCCCGTTGAAGTGGAAGACCTTACAAAACACAAGATGGATTCGGAGTATTATGAGATTCCGGAAAGCACAGTTCAGGTGGTCAACAAGGTCATCGACAGCAAGGGGAGCGTTTTTGTCGCGGGCACAAGCACATGCCGTGCACTTGAATCCAGTGTTACCA
Source organism: Bacteroidota bacterium (assembly GCA_041483995.1). Lineage (GTDB taxonomy): Bacteria > Bacteroidota > Ignavibacteria > UBA10030 > UBA6906 > JBGPGQ01. The sequence goes on along the minus strand of JBGPGQ010000424.1, from coordinate 631 downwards.
CAGACGGCCATCTCAAGAGCAATCGCGGCTGGACTGACAAGTTTATTTTCCCGCCGTACGATTTCAAGATTGCGGATAAATTGATTACCAATTTCCACATGCCGGAATCGACACTGCTTATGCTCGCGGCTGCATTTGCAGGGCGTGATTTCATTATGCGCTCGTACAAGAAGGCAATCAGAGAGGGATATCGCTTCTATAGTTACGGCGATGCGACGCTGATGATATGAACTCGAACATTCTATAGCAGCCAGAAAATGCTTTTTTTGTACCTTGTTTCTTGTTGGCAATACAACATGGTTTTTGAATATTTCCGATGAAACTTGCGATACTGATACTGCTGAACGTTATCATCGTTGCGGTATTCATCCGGCTGTTCCGCAAGAAGGGCCTGCTTTCGTACTTCGATGGCGGACGATGGTGGCTTACTTGGCTTTCCATCGCCGTCATTACATTGATGGACGAGCTTACCTCGATTTTCTATGCCCCGAGTGAAGCGCACCGCTTCATCGGCTCGTACGCAATTGCCTTCATAGCGATCACGTCTCTTGTCATGCGGTTTCTTTCAACACGCATGGTTGAGATTGCAGAAATCCTTGAGCACCACAATATCCGGGGCGGGGGCGTGTAT
>JBGPGQ010000423.1:0-2729 GCA_041483995.1 Bacteroidota bacterium | reverse complement strand
TGCGATTCACGTGCATTGATCGCATTGAACTTATCGATCTGAGTGCCAATCATTGCGCGGTCACGGCCTTCGGCAAATGGCGTCACGCCCCAATCCGGAATTGAAAGTACGATGACATGCGATGGCTTTCCTCCGGCAAACGTGATTGCGCGCTGAAGCAGTACTATGAACTGTAATCGATACCCTTCCTCGTCCCTTCCACGGTACTGATTGTTCACGCCGATCAACAACGAGACAAGATCAAATGGGCCTTGAGGATTCTCCTGGCCAATTGCTGCGGATAATTCATCGGTTGTCCAGCCGGTCTTTGCGATAATCCTCGGTTCGCCGATATTCACATTGTTCTCCCGCAGCATTCTTGTCAACTGCACAGGCCATCGTTCGGACTCCCCGACGCTTTCTCCAATTGTGTACGAATCACCTAACGCGAGAAAGCTAAGTCTGTTTTTCGTATCCATATTCTTTTGGTCATTCCCGGAACGAGTCGCCTGTACCCGACGGCTTGTACATCCACCGAGCAACACCATCACAATGAGTAAAACCCCGGTGATGAAGTTTGATCGTAACATAAGCATTCTTTCCGACTGGATAAAGAGCAGTAGTGCTCGTCAATCCCGCGGGGCGTCCTCTGGTAAAGTCTTGCCAGACTTCAGGATTTCCACCGCTTGGCTAAACCTCTTCTGGAACTTCGATTCTGTGAGGCCGGTTGCAACGTTTGTCGCCATCTTCCTCTTGGTAACAACTGTAATTTTTGTATTTGTTTTGTCGATGGGTTCCACCCAGACTGCAACAACAGCTCCTGCCGAGACGAAGTCAGCACCAACAGTGGTCACCATATAATTTTCGTCTTTGTGTTCCTCAATGGTCTCAGCATCTTCCCAGCGAAGCACCTTACGGGCAATCGTCCATGCCTTATCAGAATCGACAGCATACGACATTACCGTACCTTCATTCTTCGCTTTGATTGCATCGGAGATCGAGGCACACGAGGAAATGAGAAGGCTAACGATGATAAATGTTGCTACAATGACTGCTTTCATTGGATGACTCCTTCCTATTTCACCACTTTGAAATTGAAATTCGATGTTTTCAAAACTCCAAGCAAGCGTATCCAGATGGGCAGCAGCATCTCGGTTGCCCGCGCATTCGTAATATCGCCAAGGTCAATCACCGATTTCCACCCGAACCATGTCTTCACGATCTCCATAGTCCTGGCCTTTGCGCCGGGATCATTGCCGCAGAGAAACAGATCGTGATCTCCCGGTACAAGAGAAGGATTCACCATCACATTGCAGTTGACAGTGTTGAGCGTCTTGACAAGTTTTGCCTCAGGGAATGCACGTTGGATTTGTTCACCGAGCGAGTCTGTATTGCACACGGAGAGTGTTGGTGGCATGCCTTTGGAGAAGTCGAGCGGATTGGCGATGTCAATCAGGAGTTTCCCCTTCAGGTTGCCGGCACCGGCAAGCTTCAACGCCTCCAGCGCCGCCATTCCCGATGTACAGTTGAACAGAATTTCTCCGAAGGCAGCAGCATCGGCAAACGTTCCCTGTGTTGCGTTTGAACCGTTCGCCTTGACCCATTCCCCAGCTTTGGGGTTGTTGATTGCACGTGAACCCATTTTCACGTTGTGACCAAGTGTCACCAGTTTTGCACCGATTGTGTTGCCCACTATTCCGGTTCCGAACACTCCAATCTTCATAGATGCCTCCTCAGTCGTTGATACATTGTTTATGCATGCGTGAATCTTTTGTTAGTTCCTACCTCAAAATGCGATGCGACAGTCTGACCAACTTCTTCGACAGCCTATGTCGATCGCAGCCGCTTGTCAACAAAATACCGAACCATGGGTCTTGATTTCGAAGTTCTGTCCACAATTTCAAAACCCGCCCGTTCAAATGATTTGTACAGTCCGATCCATGCAAAAGCGTCGGGTAATGCTTCCTGTGTTGGAATGGTCGGATAGGCCTCAAGGATCGGTATGCCTGCGGATTTCGCATACTTGATCGTCCCCTTGAGCAATTCAACCGACAGTCCGAGCCGCCTGAATTTCTTGTCGATGAAAAAACAGGGGATTGACCAGACCGGTTTATCGTCGATACGTTTGTGCACTCTTGAGGTTTCAAGCCTGACGAATTCCTCTCGCGGAGATATCGCACACCATGCGATTGCTTGTCCCTCATACAAAGCGAGTATGCCCGTCGTCTTGCCAGACCAGACCAACTTCCTCATCCGGTTTTTGTTTCCGTTGTGAAGCTTACCGTTTTCATAGTCAGATTTATTCAACCTAAACGACATGCACCAACAATTGCCACAGGCACCTCTCTCCCCAAAAAGATCTACAAACTTGTCCCAGTTCTTTTTGTTGAGAGGTTCGAATGCAAGATGTCTCAGAATGTCTCGTCCAACTGCCGCCACGTCCTGCTTTTCTTGTTTCTTGTAAGGAGACGCTGCCATTCACTCAATCCACAATGAAAAGAGTCGCACCGGTTTTGGTATAGGAACGATGAGGATAACCTCCGTCTTCAACGTGGTAGGACATACCGTTCCTCAATTCAAAGAGGCGGCCATCTTTCAGTTCAGTTGTCATTTCTCCCTCAAGACAATAAAGAATATGACCTTTGGCGCACCAATGGTCGGCCTTGTAGTTGGGTGAGTACTCCACAATCCTCACCCGGATCTCACCAAATTTCTTTACTCTCCAATGAGAATAGCCGGTCTCCCCTTCG
>JBGPGQ010000422.1:0-2737 GCA_041483995.1 Bacteroidota bacterium | reverse complement strand
GCTTATCTACAAGGAGATGGTGACAAACGTTGCAAGACACTCGTCATGTTCCGAAGCCAGCATTACAATCATGATGGATCGGGCCAAGAACATGCACCTTGTTGTCGCCGATAACGGTAAAGGCTTTGACCCGAAAACACCGACAGAACGCAATGGCAACAAGAATATTCACATGAGGGCGTTGGCATTGGGGGCGTCCATACATCTGCAGACTGCCCATGATAAGGGGACTCGTTGGGAGCTGAGCTTCAACCCGTGACCACAACCGCATGAGTATGCGGTGCACGCATGAACGGTTCTGGGTACCATTGTTCTGATGACATGACTGACAACGCTGGAGAACATATCAATGTCTCGATAGTTGAAGACAACCGTTTCATCCGGGCGGGATGGGAGGCAGCACTGCGCTCCGTTCCCGAGTTCGAAGTGCTGGGTTCGTATGGAAGCTGTGAGGAAGCGCTGCAAAGCCCCACATTGAGTGATTCCAACGTCGTGCTCATGGATATCGGCCTTCCGGGAATGTCGGGGATTGAAGGTGTACGCTACCTAAAAGTCCGGTCGCCAAAGACCACCGTCGTCATGTGCACGGTATTCGACGACGATCAGAACGTGTTCGACGCAATCTGTGCAGGAGCCGTAGGCTATTTGCTGAAGAAAACCCCACCGGATGAACTCATCAACGCGATCAAGAACGCAGCAACGGGTGGCTCGCCGATGACACCCAATATTGCACGTAAGGTGATAGCCTCGTTTCAGAAGCCTGCTGCGAGAACCTCAGCACAGGTAAATGCGCTCACCGACCGCGAGCGGGAGGTACTTGAACAAATGGCTCAGGGAAAATCCTACTCAGCAATAGCGAAAGAACTGTTTCTCTCGGTGGATGGCATCCGCTACCACATTCGCCACATCTACGAGAAACTTCAGGTCCATTCTCGCGGGGAAGCTGTTTCCCTTGGCCTGAAAAGCCGACTTATCCAACCGCCTCGATAGCTACCCTTTTCGTCAGTGCAACCAAAAACCGCATATGCAGGTAGTGCGGTTTCCCTGAGATTCTTGCATCATAGATGCAAGAGAAACCTTCGCCACAACCAGGAGTTACCACAATGAAGAATCCTCATCAAGTCCTACTCCAGACTCTCATTATTACGTTGCTGATTGCAGGGCCGCTCCTCTTTGCCCAGAACCAGTCAGCGGACGATGTGCAAAGAAGAAGCCTGAAATCGCTGCTCAATCCCGATGGATCAATTAACCTTCATACGGGATTCAATGGAAGCGCCAATGCCACAGGATACGCGATGGTGTCCGGTCCGCGCAATGAGCCGCGCTTCATCGAGAGTTTTCCGGGAGACGAACAATGGGATAACCAATTCGGTGTTCATGGCGTGGCCGGCCAAGTTTATGCCATTGCGATCAGCGGAACGGATGTGTACATCGGCGGGGACTACTCCGTTGCAGGCAAAGATACTCTCAACGGCCTTGGGCGATGGAGCGCTGCTACAAATCGTTGGTATCCTCTTGGGACTGGGGTCAAATACTTCACTGGACCTGCACGCGTTCATGCAATTGCAATCGATGGTTCGAACATCTATGTGGGTGGTCAGATCACAACGGCAGGTGGACTTGCTGCAAGGAATATTGCCAGATGGGACGGCAGCACCTGGTCAGCGTTAGGTAACGGGGTTAGTTATCAGGTCAATGCCATGGCACTTCTTGGAACTGATATGTATGTGGGTGGATATTTTGATTCAGCCGGTACCGTTCCAGCAAGTAGGCTGGCAAAATGGAACGGGTCAAGTTGGTCAACGGTTGGCAGTGGAGTCTATGGTGGAGCGGTTACGGTAGTCAACGCTCTCGCGGTGAATGGAACCGATCTCTATGTGGCCGGGATGTTCGATTCCGCCGGAACCTCTCTCGCAAATGGCATTGCCAGATGGAACGGTACAACTTGGTCGGCGCTGGGAGGGGGAATGCGGGCGGTGGGGGGATTTAGAGAAGTAATTGGCGTCGCCGTAAACGGCTCGAATGTCTACGTTTGCGGCACATTCGATACAGCGGGCATAGCTCCTGCCACAAATCTTGCACAATGGAATGGGACGAACTGGAGCGCGATGGGCATCGGAAGGGGTCATGGCTCGGGGTTCTTCACACTTTCGCCGCTCACGATCGTTGTATATGGCGGTGAAGTTTATGTTGCAGGTGTCGATTCAGCTACTCAGAGCAACTTCGTTCAGATTGCGCGGTGGAACGGGACATCGTGGGTGTACATCGCAAGAGACGTGGCCTTCTCCGTTGGATTTGCTGGAGAGACACGCGTGTACGCATTCGCGTTCCTCGGCCAGGATATTTTTGTTGGTGGAATATCCGAACTTGCCGGCTACATCGAAGTGTCCATCGTACGATATAACATGGCAACATCCACTCATCATGGCCTCGACAACACCGTGTCCGGGACAGTCAATGCCGTAGCTGTCAACGGAACGAATGTGTACGTTGGAGGAACATTCAGAAGCGCGGGAACGGCCAGCGCAATCAACATCGCGAAATGGGACGGTGCATCATGGTCAGGGCTCGGCAGTGGAGCCCGTGGAACAAACGGTGGTGGATATGTCCATGCGATTGCCGTGAATGGAAATCAAATCTACGTCGGCGGGGCGTTCAACCTTGCCGGAAGTGTCGCGGTGAACAATATTGCGATGTGGGATGATTCAACGCAAACATGGTCCGCGTTGGGCTCGGG
>JBGPGQ010000421.1:0-2750 GCA_041483995.1 Bacteroidota bacterium | reverse complement strand
GAAAAGAGCTGCCCAGTACACCGAGCAGCTCATATGATGACTATTGAGTACTAATTCTCTGTTGGGATGGAGGTATCGCCGGCAATTCCCTGGCCGGTAATTGACGCACTGTCTCCGATTGTGTTGGCAGGTAGCTTGTGCGCTTCCATATATTCCTCAACAACTTTAGAGTCTTTCCCCTTCAAGTATTCAACAGCAGAGAGAACGATCTTTTTTGACTCCTTCTCAAACTCCACCACTTTCAATGGAACGATATCATCAACACGGAATTTATCGGCAATATTTTTTACCTGTGTTTGAGAAAGTTGGGAAACGGGAACAAATCCATCAACGCCGAGAGGCAACTCCACGATGACTCCCTTTTCTATGATGCGAACGATCTTCCCCTCGACTTCAGTCCCAACTTTGTAATTCTCGCCAAACTTGTCCCAGGGATTATCATCGATTTGCTTATGCCCAAGCGAGATGCGTCTTTGCTCAACATCAACACCAAGGATTACAACTTCGATCTCATCACCTTTCTTCACAACCTCACCGGGGTGACGAATCTTTTTCGTCCATGACAGATCGGAAATATGCACAAGCCCGTCAACACCTTGCTCAAGCTCAACGAAGACACCAAAGTTCGTTAGGTTTCTCACAACGCCCTTATGACGTGAACCGACAGGATACTTCTGCATCAGGTTCAGCCACGGATCCGGCTCAAGTTGTTTGATTCCGAGCGACGTTTTCTTCGCTTCTTTATCAAGACTGAGGATCACCGCTTCCACCATTTGACCCATGGAAACAACCTGTGATGGATGCTTGATGTGCTGTGTCCAGCTCATTTCAGAGATATGGATCAACCCCTCAATTCCCTTTTCGATCTCCACAAACGCGCCGTAGTCTGTCAGGGAGACTATCTTACCAACAACCTTGGTTCCAACAGGATACTTATCCTGAATATTGTCCCACGGATGCGGTTGCAGTTGTTTGTAGCCAAGTGAAATGCGCTTCTTTTCCTGATCGAAATCAAGAACAACAACGTTGATTGTCTGATCAAGTTTGACGATTTCTGAGGGGTGGTTGATGCGTCCCCATGATAGATCTGTGATATGGACAAGTCCATCTACACCACCAAGGTCAACGAACACACCAAAATCAGTGATTACCTTGGCCGTACCCTCAAGTATCTGTCCTTTCTCAAGACTTTCGATAATCGCCTTGCGCTGGCCGGACATTTCCTCTTCAACAAGAACCTTATGGCTGACAACAACATTCTCAGATGGATGGTTGATCTTAACGACACGGAAGTCCATCATTTTGCCGATGAAAGCATCAAAGTCACGAACAGGGCGAACATCAATTTGTGAACCAGGAAGAAAAGCATCAATACCGAGGAGGTCAACAACAATCCCACCTTTTATACGACGGACGCAACGACCTTGCAGAACTTCACCGGTGGTGAACGCCTTCGTTACTCGGTCCCACACGCGCATAAAATCTGCGCGCTTGCGGGAAAGAACCAACTGGCCGTCTTTATCCTCTACGCTCTCGAGAAATACCTCGATCTCGTCACCGACTTTTAGTTCATCGCGGTTGGTGAACTCAGCAAGCGAGACAACACCTTCGGACTTAAAACCAATATCGACCGAGACTTCTGTGTCGCCGATTGCGACAACGCGTCCCTTAACGATTTCGCCTTCGCTGATTTTTCCAAGGGTTCCTTCATAGAGTTTCATCAGGTCCTTGTACTCGGCCTCACCGTATTCTCGTTCTTCCACGGGGATTGAGTTCTTTATGCCATTTTTTGACTTTGGTGCTTCCGTGCGCGCTGGGGACGCGTCGGAAACTGCATTACCATGGACTACGCTTGTATCTTCAGCCATTCATCCTCCTCTTGTTTGACATAACATCCCGACCCTCTCGGGACATCCTTCGCGGCATTGTCACCATCGATGTCATCTGATCGAAGTAACTATACTGCGCCGGTAAAATGTGCTAGTGTGATTAAATGATTAATTAGTGATGACAGTATGATATAGCCTTTCAGAGTATTACCTCAACCGGAAACCAGCTCTCGATTGCTTGTTTTATCCGCTCCATCAGCCAGTGTGGTGTAGAAGTGGCACCGCTAATGCCTACAGTTTCGATTCCATCAAACCACTTTCGCTGTAACTCTGTTTCGCCCTCAATAAAATGGGAATTTGGATTTGCATCGCGGCAAATCTCGAAGAGTACCTTGCCGTTCGAAGAATTTCGACCGGCAACAAATACCATGACCTCGTTTTGCCGGGCGTACGCCCGAAGCTTTTGATCCCGTCCCGACACTTGTCCACAAATTGTGTCTTTCGCATGAAAATCTATTGCCGACTCTTCAAACGTCCCAACTTCGAATTCCTTGATCCTCTGCCTTAAGACTTTCGCAATCTCGTAGAACGTCGGCTTGTCCATCGTCGTCTGAGAAAAGAGAACAGTCTTTATGTTCAGATCCACCTTCACCGTCTCTTCAACGGATTTAATGACGATTGCTTCATTGTTCGTATGACCAACAAGTCCGATCACTTCGGCATGGTCCTTTTTCCCAAAGATAACGACCTGATATCCTTTATCATAAAATTTCCTTATGCGCTCTTGCACTTTCGTTACAACCGGGCAGGTGGCGTCAATGAGTGTAACATTGTGCTTCTTTGCCAGGGCATACGTCGAAGGAGCTTCGCCATGTGCCCGGATCAAAACTTTCTTGCCTGAAAGTTTTTCCATATCTCCAT
>JBGPGQ010000420.1:0-2769 GCA_041483995.1 Bacteroidota bacterium | reverse complement strand
TCGAAGATTGTTGGATTGGATGTTACACCAAGCAACCCTTCATCGACTCTTTGTTCCAGCTCGCCCTTGGTGATCATTGCGCGGCTGATATTATCGTACCAGATGCTTTGGCCGAGTTCTTCAAGTTTCTGTATGTTGTTCATTTCTTATGTCTCCTTTGATTCATAACACTTACCATACCTGAGGATGCGGATTTCAGATTACTGTGGTCTGCAGTCCCAAACCTGTATCTCAACCCTGGTTCTTCTCTATATCCAACACCTTCTTCAATCGTCTCGTATGACGCTCTTCGTTTGTGAACTTTGCCGCGAGAAATGTCCTTGCAATTTCCAACGCCGGTGCCGGACCGATCACTCTCGACCCAAGACACAACACATTCATGTCATCATGCTCAACTCCCTGATGCCCCGAATAGGTGTCGTGGGCAAGACCTGCACGAATACCTTTGATCTTGTTAGCAGCAACACACGCTCCAATCCCGCTCCCACAGACGAGGATGCCTCTGACGGCCTGGCCGGACACAACAGCCTTGCCGATTGCCCGCGCAAAGTCCGGATAGTCCGAAGGTGTTTCATCATAGGCGCCCAAATCCCACATCTCAAATCCTGCTTCGCTTAATTCTTCACTGAGCCATTTCTTCAAGGGGAATCCGGCGTGATCTCCAGCGATTGCGATTTTCATGCGAGTACCCTCTTTGCTGCCGCCACAATATTCTCGGCTGTAATGCCAAAGTTTTTGAACGCAACGTCGGCAGGAGATGAAGCTCCGAATGTCGACATACCTATGAACTCTCCTTTCGTTCCAATGTATCGTTCCCAGCCCATCTTTACTCCTGCTTCAATGGCAACGCGTGCAGTGACCGAAACCGGCAGAACGCTTTCTTTGTACTCCTTTGATTGTTTTTCAAACAACTCCCATGACGGCATACTGACAACTCGTGCATTGATCCCTTCGGCGCTCAATTGTTCGTATGCTTTGAGAGCAAGCGAGACTTCGGAACCGGTGGCAAGTAACAACACCCGGGGATGACCAACACCCATGAGAACATATGCCCCCTTTGAAACGTTCTCAGCCGAACCGTATTTTGTCTGATCGAGAACCGGAAGTTTTTGACGTGTTAATGCAATAAGCGTGGGGGCAGAACGATGTTCGAGCGCAAACTTCCAGGCGTATGCTGTCTCGTTTGCATCCGCGGGACGCAGCACAATCAGTCCGGGCATTGCGCGTAACGAGGCAAAATGTTCCACCGCTTGATGTGTCGGTCCGTCTTCCCCAAGACCGATACTCTCATGTGTGTATACGAAAATCGTCGGATATTTCGAGAGAGCTGCAAGACGAATTGTAGGGCGCATGTAATCGGTAAAACAGAAAAATGTCGCCCCGTAGGGAATCAGCATATCGCTCACCGCAATGCCGTTCATGATTGCGCCCATGCCATGCTCACGAACTCCGTAACGAATGTAGCGACCAAGACGGTTCGTCTTTGAATAGTCGGTGACACCCTTGAAACGAGTATTGTTGGAAGGGGTCAGATCAGCCGAGCCGCCAATGACAAGCGGAAGTCTCGGCATCAGCGCGTCGAGGATTTTACCCTGTGCTTCCCGTGTTGCCATTGGAATTGCCGAATCAAACTTTGGAAGCTCCTTCCAAATTTGTTCCCAGTTCTCAGGCAGTTTGCGTTCAGTTGCACGTTTGAATTCTCTTGCAAGGTCAGGGTACGAAGCAGCGTACTTTGCAAAAAGTGCATTCCACTCAGCCTCCCGTTGCGCGCCTTTTCCTGCTTCCTTCCTGAAAACATTCAGCGCTTCGTCTGGAATGAAAAACTTTTTCTGCGGATCCCAGCCATAGCGTTTTTTGGTCAACGCAATTTCATCATCCCCCAGCGGAGAGCCATGCGCGTCGTGCGAGTCCTGCTTGTTAGGACTTCCGTAACCGATATACGTTCGCAGTTTGATAAGCGACGGACGATTCGTTTCCTTTTGCGCAGCAGCCAATGCATGTTCGAATGCGGCCATATCGTTACCATCGCCACCTACAGTCTGCACAAACCAGCCGTACGCTTCGTATCTTTTCGCAACATCCTCACCAAACGATAACGACGTCTCGCCATCAATCGTGATATGGTTGTCATCGTAAATCACAATCAGGTTGTTCAAACCAAGATGACCCCCAAGAGAGCATGCCTCGGATGACACTCCTTCCTGCAAACATCCATCTCCCACAACACCATATACCTTATAGTCGATAACAGGATAGTCTTCCCGATTGAAATAGGCGGCAAGATATTTTTCCGCCATCGCCATTCCCACTGCGTTTGAAATCCCCTGTCCAAGGGGACCTGTCGTCACCTCAACTCCCGGTGTATGACCGTATTCCGGATGCCCCGGCGTTTTGCTCCCCCACTGACGGAAGTTCTTGATCTCATCGAGCGAGAGATCATAACCGGTGAGATGCAATAGTGAGTACAATAGCATGCAACCATGTCCCGCCGAAAGTACAAACCTGTCGCGGTTCACCCATTTGGGATTGTGTGGATTGTGCCTCAGGTGTCTCGTCCAGAGAACGTATCCTGCCGGTGCCATACCCATTGGCATGCCGGGATGACCGGACTTGGCCTTCTGCACCGCATCCATGGAGAGACAACGGATGGTATTGATGCAGAGTTCGTCAAGTTCCGTAAGGCTTGGGTGACGGGAGATTTGTTCAAGAATCGTTTGGCCGGCTGGAGCCGCAACTGGACTGGATGTGCTCATAAAGGGTTCGGAAGTG
>JBGPGQ010000419.1:0-2781 GCA_041483995.1 Bacteroidota bacterium | reverse complement strand
CGCAATCACAATCAAAATATCACATTGAAGACATGCCCGTCAATGGCGAGGTCCCGAAAGCACGTAGGCTGAACGTAGTCGGAATAAACATACTCAAAAAAAATGGAGAGTTCAAGATGCATTATGCGAGACCGTACAGAAGCTGACACCAAATAAAAAAGGCGACCATGTATCGGTCGCCTTTGTGTAATGGGGGAAACCCTTGTGTTAGCCGTTAACTACCCACATTTCTAGAACAGAAACTTGGGTTCTTGACACGCTAAACCTCACGTGCAGATAGCAAGGCATGTCACTGACCATACCCAGAATCAAATACATTTTGTCAAGAGTCACAGGAACCTTCGAATCAATCTCAATCTGTTCCGTCGAGCTGCCGTCGATTTTCCAGGAAATGTTTTTTCCCACGCCTGATGCTTTGTCTTTCCAGGGTTGCAATATCACATTGAGTGGTTGCAGATTCCCTTTTGTACTGATTGCCACATCATACATATCAGTCTTCATATTTGGCGATTGAGAGATGGTATATACGGCCTGTCCTGTTACTTTCAACATTGTGTCCTGATACTTGACGAGTTGGCTGAATCCAACAGCGCTGGAAGGTGCAACCTTGTTTAGTACGGATTGTTGAACAGCGTTGCTTTCAGTCGGTCCGGCAACGTTATTGTTTTCACATCCAATCGCAGCAATCGCGATTACAATTGAGGTAATGTACAGTATGCCCTTCATAGTAACTCCTTGACGTTTGATGGATAACAGTGATGAGCTCCTATGTCCGGGGAGAGAGACTTGGACTCGTTCATAATAGTAGTCACGCAAAGTACGTGCCGGGATTTCAGAGAACAGGGTACAGCAAAAGGATTGGATAAAGTGCGGGATTTAGCTTTGGAGGATGGTAGTCAACAAACGCAACTATTCAGAAATCGGACGGTGAATTGTATTGGAACACAACCGACCGCATGCCAGAGTAAACACTAAACACTGAAAATCAATTGCTCTTCACTTTTTCGTGTTCGCTATCACGACTGTCTGTTTCTCCTGCACCGCCATCCACTTCGTTCTTTGTTTCGGGTCCACATCGGTAAAGATTTGATCCAGGTGATGTTGCATGTGGCGTAGATAATCTTCAGCAACAAACTGTAGCGTGGCAGGTTCGGGATAGTCCATATCGCACATATTCGTCAATGAGGCGGGATTGATATGCTCGATGATGTGGGCAAGATGCTTGTTGTAGAAATACCAGGTATTCACGAGGTCGTCCCACCGTTCAGACTGGTAGTGCTGAGAATTCACCCAGTGCATCTGTTCATACGAAAAAGCTCCGATGTTAGCAGCCTCCTGCATTCTCACGATGCGTTGGTGGTTGTTACTTGCAGAGTCCAAAAGATGGCCAAGGATCTCCTTGATCGACCATTTGTCCGGATACGGCTTTGCAGAGACATATTGCGCTGATAGTGTGAGTAAGCGAGGTCTCACGCTTTCAATAATCTCTCTGAGTTGTTGGGCAGTGGCAATCATGTTGTTGTGTGGGTTGAGAATTGCTTTCTAGGACATCGCCAGCATGCGTTGGATGGGCAGAAGGGCTTTTTCCATAACGACGGAATTCAGTGTTATCTCGGGTGAGCGGTTCTTCATGCACAGGTAAAGCTTCTCCATCGTGTTTAATTTCATGTAGGGGCATTCATTGCATGCGCAGTTGGCATCCGGAGGAGCGGGAATATATTCCTTGAGCGGAGCAAACTTCTGCATCTGATGAAGAATGCCCGCTTCGGTCGCCACAATAAACCTCTTTGAAGCGCTTGATTGGACGTACTTGAGAAGTGAACTCGTTGAACCGATGAAGTTTGCACGGGCGAGCACCGGCTCTTGGCATTCAGGATGCGCAATCAATTCCGCATCAGGATGTTGCACCTGAAGTTGGATGATCTTTCGCAGGTTGAAAGTCTCGTGGACGATGCACGATCCTTCCCAGAGCAACATGTCGCGTCCTGCTTTTTTGATCAGATATTTTCCGAGGTTTTTGTCCGGAGCGAAGAAAATTGGTTTGTCTTCAGGAATCTGCCGGATGATCTTCTCGGCGTTGCTCGAGGTGCAAATGATATCGCTCGCCGCCTTGACATCCGCAGAGCAAGTGATGTAGGTAATCGACACATGATCAGGATGCTTCGTTCGAAACGCCTTGAATGCGGGAGCAGGACAGCCTTCGGCAAGAGAACAACCGGCAGCAAGATCAGGAAGAAGAACCTGCTTGTGCGGGTTCAGAATCTTCGCTGTTTCAGCCATGAAGTGAACCCCGGCGAACACAATAACATCGGCGGTGGTTTCTGCGGCACGGCGCGCAAGCTCAAGACTATCGCCAATAATGTCTGCGACATCCTGTATCTCTGATTCCTGATAGTAGTGGGCGAGGATGACTGCGTTCAGGCTTTTCTTGAGCCTGAGAATTTCTGCGTGGAAGTCAACTGCGGTGTGTGTCTGTATGTCAAACGCCTCTTTCATACTCTCTCCTCACATCAAAGCTAAGAAATAAGTCACGAAACCTCAACCCTCGTTTACACAAGACACCTCACATTCCATTCGTTCTTTTGCCTGTGTACTTTCCTTCCGAGAAAGAAAGTAAGAAGAGTGAACTGAGGGTTATTTAGAGAATTGATCGTAAAAGCAAAACCGAATAACTATGGTTTCTCTTCCTTCTTTTCTTTGGGAGTTACATCCTCAAACTCGGCGTCTTTGATATCAGTAAATTGCTGTCCCCGTTTCTGGCGCGAAGCACTATGGACGGAT
>JBGPGQ010000418.1:0-2789 GCA_041483995.1 Bacteroidota bacterium | reverse complement strand
TAACAGCAGACACAATCGGCGCTCACCCATTTGCAAAGGCTGAGGTAAAGCATGTTGGAGCGAATTCAAATAGTGTTCGCTCCACGCCGCACTCATTTGATAGAAGTGCGTGTAGTGCGACACGGCGTTGTTACTTGAACGTTATGTGCAATTGCTTTTTTCATAATAATATCTCAAGAAAAATCCCGTGAGAAGATTAATCGGCTTGATCATACTCTGTGCTCTCCTTGCCTATAAGGCAAGTGCACAGGTCACGCTCCAGACGCCTCCCGTGTCAGCGCAGCAATGGGATGTGTACGAACTCACCATGCAGGATAACACGGTATACCCAAATCCGTTCTGGGATGTAACGATCCGTGGGGAGTTTTCCGGGCCGGGTGTGGAGAGCATCACCGTGCGAGGGTTCTATTACGAAGGAGCACTCTGGAAAGTCCGTGTTGCACCCAGTGCCGTCGGCACTTGGTCGTTCCGTGTGATCTACTCCCGGACGGCCACCGTCGATACATTCCAAGGATCGTTCCAATGCACGGTGCCATTGGGAGCGAACCGGGGATTCATTCGCGTGAACCCTGCATCACTGCATAAGTTCAAGTATTCCGACAACACGCTCTTCATTCCACGTGGCACGGCGGGCCATACGCCCGCAGTTCTTTCCGCCTTCCTAGGGATCCAGACCACGGGGTTGCAGCAGGTACCTGCAATGTGGGATAGCCTATCGAGGTATTCCATCAACACATTCCGGTTGATGCTCTTCCATCAAAGTGCGTTCGAGGTCCCGATCTCGTGGAACACGGCTGAAACGCACGGCAATTTCTTTGCGCATAGCGGAGGCTTGGATAAATACGACACCTTCGTCGGGAAAGTGATGGACCGCTGGTTCGAACAGGCGCGGGCCCACGGCATCGCGATCTATCTCTGCATGCTGACGGGTTTCGATACCCCAGCGTTTCCGTTCAACACATCACCGTGGAGCTCGTCAAACGGCGGACCTTATGCCAGTCACGATGCAATGTATCAATTGACAAGTGGCGCCGGGTTCGAGTATGAGAAAAAATACTTCACGTATCTTGTCAGCCGGTATTCAGCGTATCGGAACATCGTTTTATGGGAGTATAATAACGAATACGGCTACATCGCTTCACTCCCGTGGCTTGCAGTGATGGACAGCGTGGTACGTGCGAACGACCCGTACGGGCGCGCGCGGACGGTCTCGTTCTGGGATTCACGTTGGAGCAATCAAAGCACGGTTAACGCTCAGAACAGCGTAACTGTCACCGACGACCACTTTTATTCGTTCGTGTATCCTTCCACTGAGTTTAACGGTGACAGCGCGGCAAACGCACAGGCACGCGCCCGGTTCAACAGCTACCAAAAACCAGTGATGTTCGGCGAGTTTGGCAGCGGCGAAGGGAATGAGTCCAGCTCGTGGTTCACCTTCCAACGCGTTGCGTATTGGGGAGCATTCACCGGATGCGGATATCCGTTGTACTGGCTCAGCGGAGGAAATTCTCCGTCCGGTTGGCAATACAATCAAAGAACGATCCAGTTCCTCGGCGCGGCAAACAAAGTTCTTGCGCGTTTGGAGAGTTATGGTACGATGCAGCCGGGCAACAATGCCACCACATCGAACCCGAACACGGTCAGAGTTTTCTCGCTGGCAAATAACGACCAAGCGCTCGTCTACATTCACAATTATACCAACCATTCCTCCTCGACAAACGGCACATCCCTGGGGATCACATTCTCCGGATCGGGTTCGGCCCCGTATTCGGGCCTTTGGTTGAACGCAACGACGGGAGATTCGGTTGGTGTCACGAGCGGACACATGGCAAACGGAACCGCAACGCTCAACGTGCCGTCGTTTACCACCGACGTGTTGGTTGTGATAACACTGAATTCTAGCTCGAGTGTGACAGGGGAAGAGAACGCACCGCAGGAGTTTCGATTGACCAAGAACTATCCGAATCCGTTCAATCCGAGCACAACGATTCGATTCTCACTTCCTCGTTCTCAGTTTGTAGACCTGAGAATCTATAACGTCCTTGGCGAGGAGGTTGCCACACTAGTCTCGGAGAATGTTTCCGTTGGAACTCATCAGGTCGAGTGGAACGCTCGCGGTCTGCCAAGTGCGGTCTATTTTTATCGTTTTGTTGCAGGTCCTTACACACAAACTAACAACCTGATCCTGCTCAAGTAAGCGGGCAACTGCACATAACAAACGCAACAGCGGCACTCACAGTAAGGCTTGGTTGAAGCAAGGTTCGCCATATGAATTGAATTCATTCAACACCACACATCCCGACGAAGTCGGGACCAAAGAAGCAAAAGCATAGAGTGTGGCGTTGCGCTGTTGCTAAACGATATGCATCATTTGCCTCGCAATCCCTTATCCAAAGAATGAAAGGATGCGGCCGTGACATTCGATAGAATGCTGAAAGAAACACGATGTGTGGTGCCGATTCTAATCACCTCATTACTGGTGTCATGCACGGCTTCACAGCATGCCGGAGTGGCAACCATTCATCAGCCACCTCTTGCCGAGAACAATGACTCAACATGGTTTTCGTACTACCAAGATCAGTTTGATGCTTATGAGGGCAAGGTATTACCACCCGGCGATCAATATCCGCAAGCCGCCCAGAAGGCATATCAACAGGCCAAAAAAGATCGGGAGTCCAAAGAGCTCAATGCATTTTGGGGAACAGTTGTAGTTACGGGACTCGGCATCGGCGTTGCGGTTGTTCTATTTTCCATCCTGTATCTTTCCATCCATGGCACGGGGAAGTAGG
>JBGPGQ010000417.1:0-2805 GCA_041483995.1 Bacteroidota bacterium | reverse complement strand
CAAAATGGTATCGAGGGAGTTTAGAGAAATTCCATATGTCAATAGCATGGTTACCATTATTGCCGCCGCTATGATCAAGGAAGAAAGTATTTGTAGATACTGCCTACTGCGCAAGGCATGGATTAGGAGAAAAACTGCTCCGGGTAACATACATACCATTCCAAGGTGAGATGTAAGCAACAAACCAAATGCTGCCATTGGGAAGAGGAGGTTCAGCTTACCATCTAAATACCCCAGCGCAAACCAAGAGAAAAGTATTAACGAAAACAATACTGGCGTGTAGGTCTCAACATATCCAAAGAATAGCTGTGTGGTCGCGCTGGCAATCAGAAAAAGATACACCAAAGTTTGATCAACAAGTCTTTCCGAGATGTGTCTCACAAGACCACGAAGCGCAAGAACGGATCCCACTCCAAATGAAATGCTCATGATTTGAAATGGTAGTTCCGATTGTAAGTTGAAACCGAAGGAGGCAAATGTGGTATACAGCCTCCAGATTACTAGAAACGCTAGCGGTGATGTTGTTGATATTCCCGGTGGTGTTTGTGATGCCTTGAATTCAGAGAAATTTCTAATCAACAGGTATCCGTCCCCTAAGAAAAAAGTCTTCTGACGAAAGATCCAGAAGGATAAGCCTACGATGAATAGTAGACCGACGATAGTGATTACTCTGTTCCTCCTCGACAGGTTTTCTTCCCACTTGATTGTTTCTTGTATGAATCTTAAAAGTTTGTCTTGTAAAGTAGTGAACATTCCCAATAGCATTATTGCGAGGAGAGAGATCTGAATAGCGGTGGGAAAAAAGGCAAAAAGATGGTATCCCCAATTTGTTGAGGTTGGATATAAGGAGGCTTGGGCGTGAAGGAGAACAACAAGCAGTCCAAAACCTAGGGCAAAAAATCGTAATGATTTGTCTATTGTAATACCCGAATTCGGAGAAGTGTTGTAGGAACAGATATTCTGTCAACCAGGATTGAAACCACGACCCTACGGATCTTTAACTATTCCAATTTGGTATCCAGCAGATACCAGAGCCCATCCTTACCGAAAGTAATCTTCCCAAAAAGAAAATCTCCTGCTTTTAACAGCCGTGCGTCGATAAGGCGCTTGTTCCGCGCATCCTTGCTATCAATAACTCCCTTTTTGTTCAATAGGTAGGAAGGAACTGCGATGATGTGCTGGCCGGGCTCGGCAAGACTTTCCAAACCATCAACGGGGATTGCAGTCCGCAATTCAAGACTAATCTTGTAGTGTTGACCATCAAGAAGTGTTACGGATTCAACGACGGCACCAATGAGAGCGCGGTTCGGTTGTACGGAAGCGTGCTGGGTGTGCGAGCTGTCAGCATGCGAAGACCGTCTCGGCTTATCGGCATTACTGGCTGAATCATTGTGAGATACCTTTGGCGTGTGTTGTTGATGACTTGTTTGACCCGTTAACGAGGTGCTGAAAGCAAGAATGAGCGCCAGGGTCAGTATGAATCTTTGCATGATTTCCTCGCAATGTTCTTGGGAAAATATCAGCAGTAAAGGGAAAAAAAGCAAGCTTGCATTTTTCTTCATCGTTTTCTACTTTTGCATCATACATCGGAAGGGTTCCCATGCGTCGACTATGCTTGTTGTGGTTCGTTGTGTTGTGTTATGCCGGTTGTGGTGATGATTTGAAACCACCCGACAATACCCAGCAACCACCAACGGGGAGATTTTCAGGCGTCATCAGATACTCGCATTGGGATTCTGCCGGAACAGTCAATGATCTCCGGTTGGTGGCATTCAGAAATTTTCCACTGACGGATCTTTTGAATGAAGTCCAGGCCGGCAGGGCGTTTGTCTATCCGGCATTCGGTGATCCCTCTCATCTTCCTTTCTTGGTTGATTCCACTACGTACAATGTGACGGTGCCCGTTGGCATCTGGAAGTACGTTGCAATTGCACAGCAATTCGGTCCGTCAGTAACAACGGATTGGAGAGCTGTCGGTCAGTACGATCTCGATACTAATCTTTATGATCCGTCTTCAATTGTTGTCGCACAGGACTCGACAACGTCCAACATCGATATCAATGTAGATTTCGATCACCTTCCGCCACCGCCATTTCGTTGAAAGCTCTCATCGGCGCACTGTTAGTGTTTCTAAGTTCTCTTCTGCAATTCGAAGTGAGCTATGCGCAATCCACATCTCTCAAAGGTCGTGTTGTCAGCAAAGCTGATGGTGAACCCCTTATTGGTGTAAATGTAATTTTGGGTGGAACATTGCGCGGCACGACAAGTAACCCCGAGGGAAGGTTTGTTTTTCTGTCCGTTCCAGTTGGGACCCACACGCTTACATTTTCCTGCATTGGGTATAAGCGTGAGATCCGGTCGGTCATTGCCACAGAAGATACCGTAGAACTCACAGTGGAAATGGTTTCCAACCCGATTGAAACAGATCCGATTGTTGTCACAGCCGGCAAACGCGAGCAATCGCTCACTGAAACACCGGTCAGCATATCCGTGATGGATGCGAGGGCAATCGCGTACCGAAATTTCGTGGCGGTCGATGATGCGCTCCGGTATGTGCCCGGTGTGAACATGACCTACGACCAGGTGAACGTGCGTGGCTCGAATGGATATAGTCGTGGTGTAGGGAGCAGGGTTCTCATGCTCGTTGACGGCATACCGTTCATTACCGGAGATACAGGTGAGATAAATTTTGAGACAATCCCAATTGGACAGGTGGAAAGGATTGAGGTAGTGAAAGGCGCAAGCTCTGCACTCTATGGTTCAAGTGCATTGGGAGGTGTTATCAATGTTATTACCCGCCCGATT
>JBGPGQ010000416.1:0-2819 GCA_041483995.1 Bacteroidota bacterium | reverse complement strand
ATGAAATGAGCGAAGCAATCCCTTTTTTTTGATAAGATTGCTTCGTCACAAAGAACGCTCCTCGCAATGACGATCAAAAACCGGACAGTAACCGCCTCTTGACTTTTCAATGTGACTTCCCTATAATCGCCCGTCTCTCTTACTGAGTTATCATTCACAAATCACCGGAGGTGTCTCATGTACAAGCTTTTACTGTTGCTCGTAGCTCTCGTGATCTTTGCTGGCTGTCCGCACCCACCACCAGAATATCCGCCGTTGTCTGAATCCGTGAACCACAGCGAGTCGGGAACACCCGGTACCCCGCTGGCATCAATGGACTGTTTCAATCTCAGCTAGGAAGAAAGATGGCATCCAAGCATCGTTGAGGTCGCTACCTTAACGCAGTAAAACGAGTTTTCTAGACGATGTGAATCCATCGGCACTCAACCTGTAGATGTAGACGCGCCGCTCGCCATGTTGCTCGCATCCAACTGCACGTGATGCTCTCCGGCCTTTTGCACACCTTCTGCCAGAACAGCCACCTCCTGTCCGAGTACGTCATACACAATGAGTGATACAGAACTTTCCCCTGGGAGTGTGTACCGGATGAGTGTCGATGGATTGAACGGATTGGGATAATTTTGAGAGAGAGAAAATGCTCTTGCAACATTGTGTTCGTCTGTTCCCGTCAACGCTCCCACCACCACTTCAACAACATCGGTGTAATGAACAGCTCCATCCAGATCGACTTGTTTCAAACGATAGTAGAATGTTCCGGGGGCGGCATTGTACTGTGTCCAGGAATAGCTCTGTGGAACCAGGGTGGTGCCATGCCCTGCTACAAAACTGTTTGGCAAGTCGGCAAACAAGGATGGTGTGGCAACACTTTGCTGGACATAAAAACCATAGTTGTTCGTCTCGCTGAGTGTTCCCCACGTAAGGAGAACGTCATTCGAGTTGGCAACTGCATGAAGATACGCAATTTGAATGGGGAGCGAGCTCAGATAACCCGACAACGCTGTGAACCACCGCTGCCCCATCTTCGCATATCCGGTGTTGTTCGGATGGAGTGCATCGTCCATATCAGTCAGATAATCGAGCGCAGTTTCCTGATCAACGACGACGATGAGGTCTCCGTTCGCGATGCGCGTGTTGGCAAGGGACTGTAGAAGATTGTTATATTGCGTCGTCACTGCACTGAAACTGTCATTGCGATTGATGATGCGTGCGAGAAACACCACTGTCGCGGTGCTTCTGGCGTCTATCCTGTCAAGTATCTGTCCCACTTCTGCAACAACACCAGCAGCAGTTTGTCCGGTTGAAAGATCATTTGTCCCGATGTGCAGCAGGATGATATCAGCCGGGTTTGCCAGCAACCAGCTATTAATATTGTCCCTGACCTGGTTTGCCGACCAGCCACTATGGCCTTCGTGGTTGCGGTCGAAGTCGGTCTGGATTCCATCCGTTTGACCGCCGATGAAATTGACACTGTGGCCTTCACCCGTGAGTGCAAGGTAGAGTGTACGACGGTAGCCGGCACTATCGGTGCTTCCGTGGACGCCTCTCGTGATTGAGTCACCCACAGGCATTATCCGTAACTGTGAATATGCGCTACCGGCACAAAAAATAAACAACCCCAGCACGATCGTCGTTACCAGTGTCCGAAACGAGCGGCAATTGAGGGAAGATATTGGATTCATTGGTGCCCCCTTACCGTAACACAATGAGTTTCCTGGATGACGTAAAATCATCGGCGCTTAGCCTGTAGATGTACACACCACTGGCGAAGTTGTTTGCATCCAACTGCACGCTGTATGTACCTGCCCTCTGTACACCTTCCACCAGAACAGCCACCTCTTCCCCAAGTGTATTGTACATCTTAAGCGAGACAGAGCTCTCCTTTGGAAGCGTGTACCGGATGAGCGTCGAAGGGTTGAAGGGATTGGGATAGTTCTGTTGCAGAGTGAATTCTTTTGGAATCGCTTCCTCTTCTTCGGTAGCACTAAGCACTCCAACCGCAATGCCTTCCGAATAATTCACCGTTCCATCAAGATCCATTTGCTTGAGTCTGTAGTACCATGTTCCGGGAATCGCAGTCACGTCCGTGTAACTGTAGGAATGCGGGATGAGCGTCGTACCATGGCCTGGAACAAAGCTATTGACAACAGTCTCGTAATTGGCCTGTGAGCCCGCGGACTTCTGTACTTCGAACCCGTAGTTGTTCGTCTCAGTCAGAGTCGTCCAATCAAGGCGGACATCATGCGGGCTCAACACAACAGCATTAAAGCTGCTGAGCTGGATGGGAAGAGCCGTTTCAGAGAGAGTGCCCGTGAGCTTGAGATTGAAGCTGATATCCGAGCTTGTGGCACTGTTCTGGTGAATTTCAACCGCAAGGACATTTTTCCCATTGAGCAAACTGCCCGGATTCACACTCGTAGTCACATATGTAGTTTCTGCAGTACCCGTTATTGCTGAAGAAGCCGGTGTTGTATTGTTGATGGAACCCGCCGGCATATTGGTTCTAAAAACTTCCGCATTATTCAAGTACACTACTGCGCCATCATCGCGCAAAAGATCCATCGTCAGGCTTGTGAACAGCGATGCATTGGCAATGGTAAACGAGCCTCTAAAATAGGTTGTTATGAAATTGTTCGATGTACAGGTCGGAGCTCCCGTCCCGCAATTGACCAGCGTTGCTTCTCCCCCATCCCCGTAACCCAATTCTGCGGGACCTGAAGCCCATGAGCTATCGTTAAAAGAGACTCCTCGCCACGCAGTCCCCTGATCCGAACCATTGTCCAGGAATTTCCATGTCGTGCCCGCAGGCACCAGAACGGTAT
>JBGPGQ010000415.1:0-2836 GCA_041483995.1 Bacteroidota bacterium | reverse complement strand
GTCAGTAATGCTTTGTTGAAGCGTGCTTTGCTCCCCCTGGAGCTTGGCGACTTGCTTCTGCAACTCCTCCTCCTTGTTGCTGCATCCGATCACCAGAACGATGCAGAGTGCAACCAGAGCTAATTGTCTTTTCATGATACCCTCTTCTAAAATATTGTTTGATAGTGAATTAAGGACGAGATCGATCATTTAGGAATAACGGCCTGTCTTGAATTGGACGTAAGATACACGACTATGGTCGTAGTATGCAAGCGGAAAGTTACCATGAAAGTCTTTTAATTCTGGTTTCATCAAAGGTTCATACAAGGTATGGGTGTTTCCCACTTGTTCGTGAGTACAATGGTTCAACCAATGGCAAATGGTTTTTGTTCCAAGTTATTTCGAATCTGGAGAGAAGGCATAATACCCTGGTAGCCAGAGACAACGGTTTCTTCGTTGGTAGCGGAGTTCATTTTAGCATTTGACAAAATACCGGATTAGTAGTAACGTAAATACGACTGGATACGTGTGACTAAATCTTCGATTCGCACTTTATGGCCCGCACATCTCAAATAGCCCAGGTTGGCAAACGAAAAATTGAGCTCTCGAATCTCAAGAAAGTTCTCTTTCCGGACGATCACATACTCAAAGCAGAGTTGATCGAGTATTACCTGAAGATTGCCCCCACAATTCTTGCTCACCTGAAAGGCCGCCCGCTCTCGCTCGTTCGCTTTCCGGACGGCATCACGGGCGAGAAGTTTTTCCAAAAGAACATGCCGGAGTGGGCTCCGGACTGGCTTGAACATGTAAAGTTGGGGGACGAGGACAAAATCGACTACGTTATGGCGACCGAGGAAGCATCGCTTGTCTGGCTCGCCAATCTTGCGTGCATCGAGCTTCACCAGATGCACTCCCGCTCACCGCATTTTGACACCCCCGACTATTTCGTCTTCGATCTTGACCCTCCCGAGAATTACAAGTTCACAACCGTTGCAGAGATTGCCTTTGATCTCAAGGAACACCTCGAGGGTTTCGGTTACCATCCATTTGTGAAAACAACCGGTCGCAAGGGGCTCCATGTCCTGGTTCCCATCGAGCCGAAGTGGGATTTTCGGAAAGTTTTTGAGGCGGCGGAGGCGGTTGCAAAACCGTTCGTTGAAGAACATAGCACTCTCACCACGTTACACATCAAGAAGGAGGCACGTAAGGGGAAGGTATTAGTTGATATTTATCGCAACCGCACATACCAGACGATTGTTTCGGCATACAGTGTGCGTGGCCTGCCGGGAGCGACAATCTCCATGCCGCTGCAATGGGATCAATTGAAGCGCGTCATTGATCCGTCGGAGTTCACCATCCGCACGGCGCATGAAAAGGTTGTGAGCGAGGGCGATGCCTGGGAAGGCATTGCTGCCTATGCGGTTAGTTTGCACACCGAGCGGAAATCACCAAAGACAAAGAAAGAACTTGTTCCATCAAGAAAACACAAAACCCCCGAAACGCTTTCAAAGTACGCCAAGAAAAGAAGTTTCGAGAAAACTCCCGAACCGCCGCCCGCCGTTGCTCTTGGCGAAGGGAATACGTTTATAGTGCACCGACACCATGCATCGCGGTTACACTACGACTTACGGCTTGAGCAGGAAGGCGTGCTGAAGTCATGGGCGGTTCCCAAGGGATTGCCGCCGCGTCCAGGCATTATTCGTTTGGCAGTTGCGACGGAAGATCACCCTCTTGAATATCTCAACTTTGAAGGAAATATTCCCAAAGGACAATACGGCGGCGGAGACATGTGGATTTACGCTCGCGGCAAATATGAGATCACCAAGGAGAAAAAGAACGGTTTCTACTTCCGCCTCCAGAGCCGTGAAGTAAGCGCCGAGTACAGAACTCATCATACGAAGGACAGCGAATGGATGCTCGAACGCGTGGACAAGCCACAGATTGACTGGCTGCGTGACCCGATAGAGCCTATGCTCTCGCATTCGGCAGAGAAGCCCCCGGTTTCTGATGAATATGTATACGAAGTAAAGTGGGATGGCATCCGCGCTTTGATTTCGTTGGACGAAGGAGTCGTGACCATTCGAAGCCGTAACCAGATTGATCTCACCAACAAGTTCCCGGAACTGCTGCTGCCAGAGAAGGCGTTCAGGGCAACATCGGCGTTGTTTGATGCTGAAATTGTTTGCCTTGACGACGCGGGGAAGCCGGTGTTTAAACATGCTGTTCACCGGATACAGCAAACAACGGAAGGCGCTATTGAACGTGCGAAGGCAAAGTATCCCGCAGTCTGCTACGTGTTCGATTGCTTGTATCTCGATGGCAGACCAATTGTGAACGAGCCGCTAGTTCGGCGCCGTGCGTGGTTGGCGGATGCAATCAAACGGGACACTCCGTACCGGGTGAGCGAGGTTGTGAACGAAGGAGCAGCGTTGTTCAAGGCTGCTGCTGCAATGGGACTAGAAGGTATCATGGCGAAAGAGAAGAACAGCACATACCAACCCGGCAAGCGGAGCTCGCAGTGGCTGAAAATAAAAACACGACAGACGACAGAGTGTATCATCATTGGCTACACGAAAGGGAAGGGTGATCGTGAGTCGCTGTTTGGCGCGGTGCATCTAGCACAGCGCGAGGGGAGTGAATTGCGCTACGTGGGCAAAGCGGGAACCGGATTTGATGCAAAGACAATGAAAGATGTTTTTGCTGATCTGAAGACCATGAAGAAGACCAAACGTCCGATCAAGGAGAAACCCCTTGACGATGCACAGACGGTGTGGATTGAACCATCGCTAGTGTGCGAGGTTCAGTATGCTTCAATAACGAAGGATCAAATGCTGCGCGAGCCGGTGTTTGTAAGGAT
>JBGPGQ010000414.1:0-2841 GCA_041483995.1 Bacteroidota bacterium | reverse complement strand
GGTCCGTTAGACAACAAGGTCATTCAACTATGCGAAAGGTGTGCATATGAATAAACAAATTAAGGGACCAACCAAAAGTCGTTTGATCAAATACGAAGAGTTGATTAGCTATGGAGTTCGGACGGTAGCGGGAGTTCTCGTTGTTGTCAATGGTGCGGGGAGATTTCAAGAATTCATCGCGAAGCTGAATGAGGGGTCGATGAGTTTAAGAGTAGTTCTTCCCATCGGTCTGTTTTTCCTAACAATTCTCCTTGGGTTCAGCTGGTTTCTATCCGGTAAGCGTGAACTGGAAATACTGCAGCGCTATTATGGAAAACATGCTCCAAACCGAGCTTTTTCCACACTGGTGATCGTTATTGTGGTCGCTTCAATGATTGTTTTGCTTACCTACTATGCATCGAACCTTGTTACCTACGCCTCGTTGTACTTGGTCTACGTATCATGCTCGGTATATGCGTCATGGCTCGCCAGTCAGCATGTACTGAAGGCCTACATTCTGGGCAAATCGGATGAAACCATACCCCATGTCTATAAGGAGGAAGTCTATCGTTACTACGTCAAACGTCCCAGCAGCATCGTTGGATACTGGACAGGCACTATCAGTGCATTCGCCCTCGCTTGTGCAATAGCCGGCAAATGGCTGACCAAGGGAAGCACATCAGAAGAATTCGAAACCGTGGGATACCTACTCCTCATAATTGTCATCTTCGTTTCAGATCTAATCATCTGGAGTTGGCGGATCCGTTTTTACAGACACGCGGATTCTGAGGACGAAACATCTTGAACGGACCGCCCAGTTGGAAGAATAGCTCAAGAGCCGCCTAACCAGCGGCTCCCGCCAAAGAGACGGTGGGTTTCGCTAAAAGCGCTCAACAAGCTTGCTGACCCTTCGACTCACGTCCTTCGGAGGTTCGCTCCGGGCGGGCTCCTTGGGCATGGCAATTATAATTGCTCCGGTGCAATAGATCGGAAAAGAAAATAATCAAAGACTCAGCGGCGCAGGTTGGGTAGTACCAACCAAACCAGTCCACTCAGCAGTCCATTACGTGGCAACGAAGGCATTTCGTATATGATATCAACCAAAAGCACAGTGGTTGCCCTGCTCTTCGTGATGCATATTTCTGCCTTCGGTCGTCTGCATAACACGGATTGGACAGTCAGCTACTATGAAGGCAAATCTGGAAAAGTGATTTCAATACCAGAGTGTGAACTTGTTTCAGTCACTTCCGATTCGTTCCACTTTTTGATCAAAGGTCAGAATAGGTCAATTCCACTATATCTTATGTATGAGTTGTCACATCCGAACAACGAAAACTCCTATGTTAAGCCGATCCTGATAGGGGCCGCCATCGGAGCCACGTGTGGGTTCCTTGCGAGTTTGTTTGTTGAAGGGCCAAGCATTCCTCATGATGACCGTCCAATCTCAAGGGGCCAGGTAGCTCTATTCTTCGGGGCGATTGGTAGCGGGCTGGGCTTAGCGAAAGCCATTGACTTAGACTACGTCAAGTATCATTTCCCACCTGCAACCATTGTTGACAAAAGAGCGGTGATACAAAAAATCATCGATGAGGAAGGCGGAAATGATTTGATCCGTCGATAGAATAACTTAACCGAACTACCGTTTGCCAGCAAATCGTAGATCACATTTCTTATATTCTCTCAATAAATTGCAGGTGACTATGAAGTTTACTAAACTGGTTCCAAATGTATTTTACTCGGACATCAGAGTGGGGTTGAACCTTTTTGTGGAATGTCTTGGATTTAGCATTGGATACGACGATTTGAAATCGGAGAGTCCATTTTGCGTTGTAGAAAAAGACGGTTTGGCCGTCCACCTGATTCAAAGTGAGGAATTCGCGATAAAAGACAGGCCGGAGATCCGACTCGAGACAAATGATATTGAAGAAGTCTATCGTCAAATTAAGACAACATTTCCGGAATTGATTCATCCTCAATCGAATGAGGTCTCTCTCAAACCCTGGGGAGCAAGAGAGTTTGCATTGAAAGACGAATCTGATGTTTGCATAGTTATTCAGCAGTGGAAGACTTAATCGGTACATAAGCCAATCCAGTTCGCTCAAGAAGAAAGGTGGTACATATGAATCGACCAGCATCTCTTGTTGCAGCAATTTTTCTCATCATCATATCCCTGGCACAATTGTGTCGTGTTATTTTCAATGTCAGTATAACTGCTGCAGGCATTGAGATTCCTATTTGGCCCAGCGCATTAGCCACTATCTTTCTTGCCACTCTGGCGTTCTGGCTCTTGAAGGAGAGAAGCAACAATCCAACATAAGATAGTTACCCTCACTTCAGGTTGCCGAGAGTAATAAGACATTAATCGAAGGAATCAAATGGGTAACCGTTATTTGGAACCGACACAGAAATCAGGGGCAGCACTATTTTCTCGAAAGATCAAAGGCGAAGTAGTCATGCTTAACCTCTTGCGTTTTCGGGAAGTTGCAGACTATTCTCTCAATCCTGAACTTATGCCAACGGAACCAATATCCGGACGAACAGCATATCAAAAATATGTTGATCATACATTACCAATCCTCGAAGCTACTGGAGGCGGAATAGTTTTTTTAGGAGAGGGTGGGGAATATCTAATCGGTCCAGAAGAGGAGCGTTGGGATATAGCAATGTTAGTACGTCAGAAGTCCTTGACTGATTTTATGGCGTTTGCAACACACCAAGAGTATTTGGCTGGTCTAGGACATCGAACCGCCGCACTGGAAGATTCTCGATTGTTGCCTTTGATTGACTTACACAGCGGCAACGTAACCAGCATCTCCCTCCAAAAATAAGACAAGCAAGCTTGATCGCAGGCATCAGACAATC
>JBGPGQ010000413.1:0-2865 GCA_041483995.1 Bacteroidota bacterium | reverse complement strand
TTCTCTCTATCGAAGTATCGAACAAAGTCAATTAGCTTTTTTGACCGGTACGGTATACTGCTGTCAGGAATTTTTGTTTTTCTTTACTACCTTTGGGCAGCGATTGACCTCTTCACACATCCCAATGCACGTAAAGACTTCAGTGGCTATTTTCTCCAGTTTAGCTCAGTGCTCATGCTTTGGGGAATTCTTTATCTTGGGGCGAAATTGTTCGACCACAAGAAAAGGCAGAGGGAGGAACAGGAGAGGGACCGCGCCGTGGTTCAGAACCTTGAACGTCGAATGATGCAACTGGAATTACTGGACGACATCTCAGCACTGTTGAATGATACAGTCAACAATCCGCTTGCAATCATTTCGTTGTCCGCCAATTCAATTCGCGAGCAATTTGAGCCGAATAGCCAGGTGCTCTCATATTTGGACAGCATTGAGGGGGCACTGGCGAGAGTTCGCGACGTACTGGCTGAGTTCAAGT
Source organism: Bacteroidota bacterium (assembly GCA_041483995.1). Classification (GTDB taxonomy): domain Bacteria; phylum Bacteroidota; class Ignavibacteria; order UBA10030; family UBA6906; genus JBGPGQ01. Next base: position 2,390 of record JBGPGQ010000413.1, on the reverse strand, counting down.
CCCACCAAACGACAAGGATTGTCAAATCCATCCGGGATGTACCTTCTGGACAGTCATCCGCTAACGCAGAGAAGGGGATTTCCGTTAACCCTTCGGGTGAAATTCGGTCGTCCACCTAACGAAATTGGGTTCTACTGTTTACCAACTTTCGCCCCGGCCACGCGGTCGGGGCTTTGTGTTTCCACACTACGTGGCAAAGTGTGGTCGTGGTCGCATAGGTTAGAGATAGCCGCTGTTGACTATCTGAAAGAGTTCCCCTAGCTTTCCTTCAGCCACACTTGTTTTTCGTTCTCCTGTTCTCTCTCCAACGACGGAGCTCCACTGTGCGAAGTTTCAAAAGCTTCTCCGCATTACACGGTGAACCGAATAGAACTAACTCTTATTTGAATGAACCCTACCGTCGTTAACAAAGGAGTAGTCAGCCGCGCATGGTTAAATACAAGATGACCGGAGGAAGAGAGATTGAGATGTACAAGAAGATGAGCGCTCCAATGAGAACAATCGTCGCATTGGTTTTTCTATGCTTGCCGCACGCTAATGGACAAGACAAATTCAACGACAAGATAACAGAGCCGGTTTCATTTTTTAGGAACTACTTTAATGTAAAAATGCCGAAGCGGGGAGAATATGAGAGCCCGGAGGAATACGCCAAAAGAATTCCAACATTTGACACAAGCAAGTTCTACTACTTCCCATCCCATTTTGAAACTCACTACGAATTTGAAGATCGACTTCTTCATATCGACCTACATGATTTCAACTACCCCCACGTACACACAGAGTTTGCCAGCGCGGGCATAGAATTGGCTTCCGGCACAACCAACCTTGGGAAGTACGTAGGAACAAATGCTTTCGGTGTAAAAAAGGAAATAACAAAATTGAGTATCCACACTTACAATGTCACGGACATCAGACTGAATACGACTATTGAAGATATGCTTGTTGAAAGCGGGCATTACTATGCTGATGGAGATCAGGAAAATTACGTGAGAATTGACACTACCCTGGATCCCAAGCGTGCTAAATCATTTGCCCAAAATCTTGCAGTGGCATTCAAAATGCGACTATGTGGACATGATGATGGGGTGCAATTTCAATTTGATAATACATCTGAACCAACGGTTGATAATCCGTGGAAAATATACACCGTTGTTCATGACGTTCATGGCTTTCTCGACGAGATTATCCTATATGACAAAGTATCGAAAAAGATTTACCTGAAGCTTTCCAATCAAAAGCCGCAATGAGTGAACTTATCAGATGATCGAACAAATTCAATCTTTTGCTTTCCTTCGCTGCGTTGACGGCGAGCCCGCGACAATTGGATTACAACAGCTTTTGACATGCAACGAAACCTGACAACGCTATCCGGCCTCGTAGCCCTAAAGAAGGACTTGGAGGAACAACTGAAGGCCTTGAATGATGGCCTCAGCAAACTACGAGAAGAGAATGCTCGCGAACGAAGGATTTGGAGATTAGCCTGTCAAGATGAGGGAGTTGAGTTTGGAACCCCTCACGACGAGTATCCGGTTCACTTGAGGAAGAAACACGTTGCCATTCGGAACCGGTACAGAATGAAAGCGGAGCCTCTTGAGAAAGAAGCAGAGAAGCTCATTCAACGGTATGTCAAAACAGTAAGAGAGATTAACAAGCTACCTATTGGCACGAGGCCCAGAAGCAAAAAGAACCTCCTTGAACCGAGGATAGAATGGTCTGTTACTTTGGATGAACTTGCAGATAAAGCCTGCTTGTTGGCTTTGAACGGTGAATACCGGAGTAAGACGGAGGCATGTAAGGCGATGGTAAAGAAGTATACTTACAAAGGTAAGCGTATCAATGAGGGTTCTTTGTACAAGTATATGAAGGGGAAAAAAATGGGAACAGAAGGGGGATGACAAACTAAGGATTATTTTTATATTCGGTTGGTAAGCGAAGGGGGCGATGGCTTCTTTAGCTTACCGCTTGACGAGGTTTAGTGGCCTCATTGGTGCTGGCTCAGCGGCGGCACTGATGGGGCTTTTTGTTTTGGTGGATTTTCCCCAGAGTCTGAAAGACGACGCCGCACATTGATTCTCTGGCACACATTAAGAGCTATCAAAATGAAAAGGTTTAAGGTTAAGATTAAGATTGACTTGGCAAAAGTCTTATGGGCTATTGCAGGCATCTTGACTGTTATCCTACGTTACTTGTATACCCCTTGAGGCGGTCTAAGGTCGTTGTGTTTGCTACATGACCGCAATGCTTGCGCTCAAAAGTGTCTTGCCTTCGCGAAAGGAGTTTCGTATCTTCTACCTGCATCGAACCAAAGTTTACAATTAGCCCATTTTTCCTGCCCTCGTAGCTCAGTATGGATAGAGCGACGGTTTCCTAAACCGCAGGTCGGCAGTTCG
>JBGPGQ010000412.1:0-2876 GCA_041483995.1 Bacteroidota bacterium | reverse complement strand
TAGGGACAACGTGGTGATCGGATTGGGGGGAGGCTACAGCCCATCATTGGTTGAGCAGGTGAAGAAAGATCTAAGCAAACTCCCTTCAGGCGTGCCGGCTGGAGTGAAGTGGCCGCAGATAAAGCCAATCGCAGGCATGAACGTGACGATTGTCGAGAAAGAAGCTGCATCGACTGCGATCAGCATGGGCTTCCCGATTGGAATTCTGCGCGGTTCAAAGGAATGGTACGCGCTTGCGCTTGCAAACTCGTGGCTGGGTGAGCACCGCAATTCCAGCAGCCATCTTTACCAGGTGATCAGGGAAAAGAGGGGACTGAACTACGGGGACTACTCATACATTGAGAACTATCCCAACGGTGGGAGCAGAACCAAGCCGCCGCAAAATGTTGGACGACACCAGCAGATTTTTGAGATATGGATTCGTCCAGTGCCGAACGACACCCGCCACTTTGCACTCCGTGCGGCCCTGCGGGAGTTCAAGAAGTTGGTGGAGAACGGCATGACGCAAAGCGACTTCGATCTGACACGTGGGTTTCTGAAGAAGTACGTCCTGCACTATGCCCCGACAACGATGGAGAGGTTAGCCTATGCCCTTGACGACAAATTTTACGGAATCAACGGAAGCCATCTTGAGAATTTCCGAAAGATGATGAGCGAAGTAACTCTTGCCGACGTGAATGCTGCGATCAAGAACAACTGGCAGTACGGTGATATGCACATTGCGATCATCACGAAGGATGCACAAGCAATGAAAGATGCTCTTGCCAAGGAATTGCCGAGCCCTATCACCTACACCATGACGAAGCCGGATGATGTGTTGAGTGAAGACAAGGAGATCATCAAATTTCCACTCAACGTGAAGGCAGAACAGGTAAGAATTGTTCCGGTGGCGGAGTTGTTTGAGAAATGATGTGATAGATGTGTGAGTGTTCAACAAAAAAAGCCTCCGGCAATGTCTGGAGGCTTTTTTTCTTAGGTTACTTCCTCTTTGCAATGACGCATAACGTGCGCAACAAAAAATACCGCCGCGAACCGCTGGCTCATTTTACATTTTTGTTGCTGTTATACGGTTCCCCCTTACCTGAGCAATACGAGCTTCTTAGTGTCGATCAAATTGCCAGCCTGCAAGCGATAATAATATACACCGCTTACCAAATTGTTCGCATTGAAATTCACCGACTTGTATCCCGGCTGCTCAACCCGATTTACCAGCGTTGCGACTTCTCTGCCAAGTACATCATAGACTTTGAGCATGACGTTGCTTTGCGTTGGGAGTCGATAGCTGATTGTGGTGCTCGGGTTGAATGGATTCGGATAGTTCTGCCTTAACGTGAACATTTCAGGAAGTTCACCTTCTGATATAGCGTGAGTGATAAAGGGAGTCACCCGCATGTTATCGGCCATGTAGATAACACCATAGTCCTGGCAGGTGGGCGGGTGGCTGTCGTAATGAACGACCACGCTGTCGAAGCCTTGCGGGAAGCTGCAGCTCAGCGTATCAACCGGCCATGTGCCCGGATTGGTCGCCGTCTTCGTGTTGGTTCCTACGAAGTTGCCGCTCATATAAGCAGTCACCCGCATCATGGCTGCGTCATCGCAGCCCAGTTCCTGGCACGAGTACATGATCGAGAAATCGGTAAGTGCCTGGTCGAAGTGGATGAGAATATCTGCAAGGTCGATGCTGTTGGGATAGATAATTCGGCCGGCAAATCCCTGTGGCGTGAAGCCAAGCACGTTGGCGTCCTGGATGGAATACCCCTGACCCGTCGCCGATAAGTGGGCGGTAATCTCGCTTACTGTTTGGTCGATCGGGAGAGACGAGTGAAGCGGGGCATTGTCGAAGTCAAACAGCACCACCTGGGCGGAGGCCGAGGAAACCTGTGCAATCACACTGAAAAAAATCAAGGTAATGCAAGCCGTCGAAATCAAGGTGTATTTTCCAAATACTGATTCTATTGATCTTTTTGGGAGCAGACAAATGAATGAAATCATAAAGTGAGTACGTACAACATTAACTCCTTTCATGAATATCATAGAGGGGCAATTGCACATAACTACTGGCACACGCAACTAGTGTCGTATATCTGACTGTTACGGGTGCATAGACGACATTGTGTCGTTGTTTCACTTCTTGTCTTCACTTCCTGTAAAACGTCCCCGGCTCCGGGAACGCCTTCTCATCGTCTGCATACTTCACCGCGAACTGCTGCAGCTCTTTGGTAGAGGCAGTAAGCACGATCTTGCCGTCAAGGTTCTCGTGTTTGATCTTGAGTTTTCCGCTCTTGATTGCTGTTGCCAGCCATTCCTCGTCAAGATAGGCTATCTGCAGAGAGTCGCTGCCGAAATGAATTCTGCATATCATATGAGCCGGTACGGAAATTCCGTCATCGCTGCCGTTGGAAGGATAGACGTCGAAGAACGTGAACTTGCCGAGCCGGACAAAGTGGATCCTCAGTTTGGTCGAGTCCTTCTTGTCGGTGAACAGAGACTCGTACGCCTTCTCGCCCTTTTTCTGGAATGTAATCTGGCTTCCATCCTTGGTTGTCCATGATCCGATCAATCCGGTTTCGAACACGAGGTCTTTCTCCGTGAAGAGAGGATGCAGTGATGCAACAGGCCCGCAAGTGGAAATGAGCAGGCACAAAGCAATGGAGAGCACAATGTGTAATGCACGCATGGTAATCCTTTCGGGGCTGGTCAACAGACTGTGAAAGAGAACAGGACGGTTGTAATGAGAATTTTCAGGTTCTTCTCAACGCCAATCTATACGGATGAGTGAAGAAAGTCAAGGGGAATCTCACCTTACCTTTTCTGAGGTTGACCAAAACCAATGGTCCGTCATCCCACATCAACTCATTCTCCCCTTATTCGAGGGG
>JBGPGQ010000411.1:0-2881 GCA_041483995.1 Bacteroidota bacterium | reverse complement strand
GCCGCTTTCAAGAGCTTTAATTCAATTCTGCTCGCGCTTCTCTGCATGGTTCTCGGCATTTTCACCGGTCAGTGGATCGTAAGAATCAAATCGTTGTTTCTGAAGAGCCTGGGCATAACGGCATTGATCTGGTCAGTCCGTTACGCGCTGCTTTGGATTGAAGCCCCTTCTTCACTTCTTGGCGGGGGAATCTTTGACCCCGTATTTTTCGCCTCTAAATTTGCAGAGGGTTTGGCAAAATCCATTGGTGAAATGACGATCACCGCTCTTGCGCTTCTGCTGAACATTTCACTGGTTGTTCGATTTGTTCTGGAAAAAACAGCGATCGGATCACCATGGTGGAAGCCGCAGAATAGAACCTTACAGTTGTTGATGGCAATAGGAAGCACTACCCTCATCTATTTGCTTCTTCGCGGCTTCGGTGCCAGTGTGCGCAGCGCTGTATTTGATTCAACACTCAACTTTACTGATCCAAAGATCATCGTTCCCTCCTATGAACTGGGACTGATGGTCTTCAATCTCTTTGTCATTAGTTTCTGTCTTATCGTTGTTGTAGTCGGCCTCACGTCGTTTATGCTGAACTTTTTCTCGACACAAAAGCGCCGTGATCTCTCCTGGGTTGTGGTTGGAATGTTGTTCTTTGTGGCATCGGTCCTGTTTGGCGTGCTGCAATCAGAACCCCTCATGACGACTGCATATAGACTGTTCTTTGGTGCTGGTGTTTTAGGATTGACCCTGTATATACATTACCGTGCCCGGCAAGCTCGTCCGATCCTTACTGCCGGAATTTGCTTTCTCTCACTTGGATTGTCAGCAGCCCTCTTCTATCCGCTCTTGGACAGTACGGTTCATGAAAAAGACAGAGTACGCGTACAGGGGTTTGCTGCTGAAGTTCTAAGGCCTGTTGATAGCTGGCTTAAATTCATCGTGGATGAAGCCCTGTCCGGTTTCGTCACCGAAGACAAGTCGGAAACTCTTTTGAATGGGGGCAGTGACGGGATTGAAAGGCTTGCCTTCACCGCGTGGGCTCAAAGTTCTGTCGGCAGGGAAGGGTATGGTTGTTTTTTTGCAGTTATTGATTCATCCGGTCGTACCGTAAGCCAATTCTCAATTGCGGGTCAAGGCGTCCGGCCGATACCTTTGAAAACAATTCGACGCGCATTAAGCGGAAAAAAAGTCTGGGTTGAGGAGATCGGGGCAGGGATCAACGCACTCAAAATATATTCGGGCTTGACGCAGATTTTTTCTCCTGATAGCATTTTGATTGGTTACGCTGAAGTGGTTGTTGCTGCCGGCCAGCAGTCTTTGTTCAGAGGCGAAAGCCCGGCCATTCTCAGAAGTACACAGCAGGAAAATGTGGAGACATTCTACCGTCCCGTCGTTATATCTGAGTATCGTGGTGGAGTTCTTTTTACATCGAACAGCAACGTTTTTCCAGTTGGCTATCGTTTGATTGAGGGAGTCCGGAGGCAATTCGGTGATTCACTGACAACATCGGTATGGAGCGAAGAAGAGATAGAAAATAAAACATACGAGACGTATTTTGTCAGGCGTTCACCCGAAAGCTCGGATGTTGTCGCCCTCAGCCTTGAAGGCCTCAACGTAGGTTGGCATCTTTTCAGTATTATCAAGGTCATGGTGTATTACAGCATCGTTGTTCTGATAACGCTCATCGGAATTTACCTTGTACAATTGTTAAGGGGGAAAAGGTATCGGTTCACATTCCGTGACAGGCTGCTTGTTGCGTTGCTTGTAACGGCAATCGTCCCGATCGTTTTCATGGCCTACTATGGGAGGATATATTCTGCGGAACGCATGGAAGAGAGAATTGCAAAGCGCCTTCAGCAGGAAACTGCGACGCTCGAAGCAAACATCTCCCAGCGCTGGCAAGCTTCAGGCCCGGAACATGAGAGCGTGTGGAATACGTCCGCTATTGAACAACTGGCAGATGAAGCCGGCACTGATTTCAATGTCTATATCGGTAACCAATTGCGAACAAGCAGCCGACCGGAACTGTATGATGCCGGCCTACTCGACAGACGGCTGAGAGGAAGTACGTACGCAAATATTTTCATCAAGGGAAAAAGCTTTCATCTCGAAACAGAAACCATTGGGTCTCACCCCTATGCTGTGGGTTATCGTCCATTGTTGAATGATGCGAGGACAATTGTCGGACTCATTTCCGTACCAACCTTGTACCGGCAGGATGAATTGGAGGAGGAAGCTTCACAGCGCAACGCCTTTCTCTTCGGCACCTATGCGTTTGTTCTTCTTTCGATTGTTTTCATTGCAACGACATTTGCCAATCGGATAGCAGCGCCAATCCATCGACTTACTGAAGCGACGAGAAGAGTGTCTCAGGGCGACCTTGAGGTGCATGTGAACGTTCCCGCCGCTGACGGAGAAATCGGCGAGCTTATTCATGCCTTCCAGAAAATGACGAGGGATCTTAAACAGAGCAGGGAAAATCTCATTCAATATGAACGTGAGCTTGCCTGGAAGGAAATGGCAAAGCAGGTCGCTCATGAAATAAAGAACCCTCTCACCCCAATGAAGCTCTCGCTTCAGCATCTTCGGCAGGCGTACAAAGACAAAGTGCAAAACTTCGAACAGGTTTTCAACGAGGTAAGTCAGACGATCATCGAACAAATTGATGTGCTGAGCAGAATTGCATCCGAATTCTCGCACTTTGCCCGGATGCCGCAGGCACAACTTGAACTCTGTAACATCAATACTATTCTTGATGAGTCGGTTCATCTGTTTGAACAGGATGTCAATGTCAAATTTGAAATCAATATATGTCAAGACCTTCCGACGATACGTGCGGACAGGGATGAACTTCGCAGGGCATTCATCAATATCATCAGGAACGGAATCCAGG
>JBGPGQ010000410.1:0-2902 GCA_041483995.1 Bacteroidota bacterium | reverse complement strand
ATAACACTCGATGCGATGTCGTTCCCAATCCTCTCACAACTGTACTAGCCCCAGATGTCGCTCAACATTTCTCTCATTTTTTGTTTTCCTGAATGCTACCGCAAATACCCTTGCCAGGTTTACATCTTCTCGCATTCTCTCCGCTATCCCGCGACACAAAGTAGTATTGTTCATTATGCTCGCATCAAGTTGTCAATGAAAGATTTCACGAGGCAGGCTGATACGAATTCTCTTCTCACGACGAAGGGCGTTCACTTTTCGAAGGAAAGCTTCAAAGAAGCCCACGTTTTGTTCACCATTTTCATGGATTGAATGGGGATGTCCGTACACTACAACCACTCCCCTCCCCTCAAGACAGGCCTCAAGTACAGATTCCGTCTTTTTGTCAAACCCACCAGGCGTATTGAGTCTGAGGCAGACCACACCTTCTATCACTTTAGGACTACTCGGTTGCCGGAAGTCGCGTTTCATTAGTCGTTCCACGACCTGCTGATACAACGGCCTGTAGGCGACGCGACAAAACTTGTAGCCTGTTGCGGCCAGTGCTTCACAAAGGTTTGACAGATCAGTTCTATCCCTTCTTACTTCCTTACGTTCAGAAAGACTGAATGCAAACCCAGATGGATAATCAAAAGGCTGGTTGAACGGAGGAACAAACGAAACGACCTCGTCGCCAATACACTGCTCAATCGCATCCTTGCTTCGTTGCAAAGTCTCGATCAAAGACTTCCGATCAAGTTGAGGCAGCCACTCGTGTTTGAAAGAGTGGCTCGCCACTTCGTGTCCAGCCTCATGAATGCGCCGAATCTGCTCTGGGTCATGATACGGGCGGACACCGGGCAAAGCGGCTGCGCCAACAACAGCGAAGCACGCTGGAATCTCATACCGTTGGTGCAACTCAAGAAGTGTGTCCGTGCCGCTGAATTCCAGCGGACCCCAATCTTTTTGTCTCGTAGATATGCGCGACCGGTCAGCACCCCATTGGGTGTCGTAATCCCAGAAAAAAAAAACTGTGGGGATCTTCATTTCTTTTCTATGTTACTAGCTCTCTCAGTTTGCTTTGTCAGGAGATTGTCCCGAGTCAGCCAGTCCAAGAGAAACTCAGAGGTAACCCTGTGACCGTTCGCCGACCAATGGTGATCTATTATGCCGAATAGATCCGCATGAGCGGAATGTCCAGCCTTCACATAGTTTTCGTATAACGGCTTAAGATTCAGCCAGGGAATGTTCAGTTCGGTGGTAATCTCCTTCATGTGTCGGACCTGACCATCCTTATCATCGTCGATTCCCGTTATATTCTGTCGAGGACTGAGCATGGAGGCAATCACTAGATGGGCACCACTTTCATCGACCGCCTCTTTGAGTATTCGTACAATGGAAGCAGTTCGATCCCATGCCTCTTGGGGCATCACTACCATCCCCTCATTTGTTTTGACAGCATCAACAATAAACGGATGAGCAACCACATTGTAGAGAGCCCACCATAACGAGGAATTGTTCTTCACTGCCAACGGGATGCCTTCCAGAGTCCGTTGAGTAGCTAGCCGGAGAATGTCGATAATGTCTTCCTGATAATCAGTGAGCACGACATCATCTTTTTGGAGAATAAACTCTCCACCCATTCTCCGATTCCTTCCTGAACGTTCAGTGCCGGGAACCGTGTTCGCTGGCATGTTATTCTGTACATCATTAGGAATAAAAATGAGCAAGACCAAGTCAGGCTTGTAGCGATACCCTTCATGGCGATAGTACATATATTCATTGATCGTGCCCCACATGGATGTACCAACTCCGAAGACCTCGATCTTCTTGTCTTGCAACAGACCCCGTTCTTTGATGCGGTTGGCTAGTTGAACCTGTAATGTCTGTTCGTAAGGAACCTGAACTGCCTCGACATATGAATCGCCTAACAACATAATCCGATATGTACTATCCCGTTTTTCATAGTCAACCAGGGGACCCCGCAATCCTTTTGCGTTGAACTCGATTGCGTTCTTGTATTCCTTCGATTCCGCTACAAGAATACTGCTTGCCTGATTGGCTGTGCGAGTATACTTTACCCATTCCGGCTTTACTCCCATGCGAAGGTAGTGCGTGGAAAAAACCGATTCAGAACCTTCTGGTATACGATGGTATTCATTTTTCACGATGGTCCGGCAAGCTACCTCAGCAATGAGCAATGCGACGCAAGATCCAAGAAAGACTGCAGATGCTCTAAGGAACAATATCCTAGGCTTCGTTTCGTACACATTGGAAAGCACACGAAGAAGAAGAACAAATACAAGAAGGGCAAAGCCTACCGCAAGGAACTCCGACCGTACAATCCAGAATGTGATACTTGCACCTGTAACAAGAGCCAGAAATATCCATACTCGCGCTGCCTTTCGCATCGGCAAGTAGTCGACCAAGAGAATTGTAAGTAAGACCGCGGGAAAAACAAAATGGAGCCACGATTTGTTGATCCCGGTAAATATACTCGTACAAAGCGACCAAAAGAGAATCGCTCCAATCAATGTGAGGGTTACATAGAGAGTGCGATACAAAATATGTTCAGAGTGAGTCATCGAGACCATGATGTCTGTCTTCCACAAGCTTCTTGCCATTGCATTGACAGCTTACTCTCCACCGATGTTCTTTGGAGTCCGCGACGGTGGATGAGACGTATGGGGGCCGATGCATTCTTTGCACAAAAGCTGTTTCAGGATTTTCAGAAACCTTCATGAGAATCTGGAGTGATGATGCGTAATGAGATCAAAACCAGCGCCTGCTCGACCCAACAGCTGTCTTACAATTGGTAAAACTCTCTTGGGAAAAAGCAAAAACCGAGCGAGAAGCAACGAGTCAATCGTCCAAGCATAAAAGAAAACAATAACATCCCGCCAAGAACGATTCTGAAGACATT
>JBGPGQ010000409.1:0-2903 GCA_041483995.1 Bacteroidota bacterium | reverse complement strand
TGCCAGCGGGAGAAGGCCACGTCCAGGAACCTTTCGCGACACTGTCGAACGTGACAACAACAAGACCTGTATTTGTAGAGGAAATTTTCATTACTTCTTCCTCAATCCTGCAACATTGCGGAGACGGAGTAATTCATCAGCGTGACGCTTATCTTGAGGAGCCATTTGTTGCACGCGCATAGGAGTTTTCGCTTGAGGAACAGAAGCTTTCTCAGCAGTCGATTGGATCATCTTTGAGTACATCCGACGATCATCATCGGAAGTTGCGGTGGATTGCCACCACTCGGCAAAATTATTAAGTGCCCTTCGTTTTTGTTCCTTCACCGTTGGGATGTCCTCATGCTTGATGTTGTTCTTCCGCATGATATAATCGAAAACTTCCGATGGCATATCTGTAGATTTAGTCGCATCAGGAATGTCAGACGGATTCACTTTCGGTGACGGCTTCCCTAACGAAGAGAGGAGATCAGCGAGTTCACCTTCTGGCTTCGGACCACGATTCATTGAAGGTTCTGTACTATAGGAAGGACGATTCTTGTTAACTTCCCGATCCATCCAGTATTCTTGCGTTTTCAATTCTTTCTGTGCTGCTTCAAGTTCTTGATTTGAACGGAAATCAGACGGAAGCTTACCTCTTCCTGATTTGTAATATTTATCGAAAAACGCAGCACGAGGAGCTTCCTCAACAATTGCGGGAGAAGTGAGTTTTGGAATCTCATCAAGAAATTTCTTGTACGCAATCGGATTAGTAATTTCTGTGTCGGGATACCGTGAGACAAGATCAGCAAAAACTTCCACTGGTTTACTTGACTCTGAATACATATGGTAGCGATTACCACCACTCACAGGTTGAGCACCAGGAACTCCAGTAACATTAGGCCGTGCTCCACTCATACGTTCAAACATATGACCGAATTCTTCAGCAATGGCAGCAGCTTCAGATTTATTACGTCCAGGAGAATAAAATGCTTCTGGAACAATTGCCCCCATTCCACCACGAACATCTCCCCCAGCGAATGCATTCGTATTTCGTCCAGCAGCTTCATAACCTGGATGCGTTTTATTTAACCACTCTGCAACGGTTCCTCCTCCTTCACCACCGGGAGAATAATGACCGATATGAGCAACTTGCGGTGTACGCTTCAACCAATCTGCGACTTCCGGTTCAAGACGATGGAGGGCTTCATTAACGGGGGTGCGTAGACCTTTCTCGAATCGAACAATCCCACCGGCACCCATGGCACCGGCAGCAGCTAAGCCAAGTTTTCCAAGTGCCTTACGCGCAAGTCCAACGGGTTGAAAATCCTCAACAGGATTATATGCTTCCTCGATAGCAGTTTTACCTGCGCGTTCCTGTTGACTATAGATATCCCCAAGAAGTGAAGATGAAGAAGACGAAGACACAGGGGCCTTCGTCTTTTCCATGAAATCTTCCGTGTTCTGTTCGGTTTTATCGGCAAGGAAATCCCAAAGTCCCATAATTTAACCCCACGGATTCCAATCTTCGATAACTTCATGATCTTGATTCTGTCTTCGTGATGCAGTGGTAATCATGTCTCCGATGTTATCCGGCCAGGATGCAAGCGTGCGACGTGCGTCAGGATCGCCAGCCTTTGTGAGAATTTTATTCGCAATGTAATCAGCGAGATTGTAGTGGTACTCCTCAGGATAAGGAGGGATGGATGAGAGGAGATAGTTGGAGCCTGCAACGAGAGATTCAATTTTCTGAGAAGCAAGTGTGATAGAGGTATCACTATTGATAGAAAGAACGCGAACGAGATTCACTCCGTCATACACAAGAGCGGGCGAAGGAGTGGGTGCAGCACCACCGGAAAGGAACATCATATCGAGATATGCAGAGTCAAAGGGTCCACCAGTAGACCAACGGGTGCCGGTCCCAACGATTGTCGGTGAGGCATCCAAAGCTTCAATACTTCCGGTGTTGTAATAGAATAGTCGCTTCGTGCGAGCGATATATCCAATCTCAATATCTAATTGAGAGGAAAGGCGCGGGACGAAAACCAACTGACGCTCTCCAAGAATATCAAAGAACATCTGTACGCCAGGAGTTCGATTATGAGGGTCCGTCAGCATCTGGCGGAAGTCCGCATGCGTTTGTGGACGATGCGTTAACGGAGTCGCTTCGTATCCCGACGTGATAAACTTGATGTAATTTAGCTCCTGAAAATCGGGTGGAAGCATCGCGTAGTTTGTCCCAACGGCAAGAGCAAGCGCGGCAGAGGGAGTATAAGTAATCCCCATAATCTTCTCGCCATTGGTATCGGTGGATTGCTTCACGCGAGTAAAGTAATTCATCCTTGTCTGACGCAATTTCATCTCAAGTTTTCGATTTCCCTCATTTGCCCACGCGAGTAATTCACCGTCAGTAACGAAAGGAGAAAGTGTCCCTGCTTTCTTGATTGCGTCTGCGTTGAAACATGCAAGACGAATGATCTGTGAGACGTTCATGATCGCTCCCTAAACGTAGACAATGCGAACGATAAGATCGGATGTCGGAGCAGCAGTACAAATAGTCCCGCCTGTCGTCGCAGCGAGAACAGCAATCCCTGCACTGAAAGCAATTCCTTCAGGGATAACAATAGCTCGCTTTGCCGCAGCGGGAATGAGAATGACCATGTCGGGAACAGTGGTACCAGGGACAACGGCACCTGCCGTGTTGTAAAACTTGACGAATTCTGCTTCCGCAGCATTGGCCGAGTTGTCAATTTCAATCATGTAGAGAACAGCCGAGGATGCCTTAATCGCATCGCCGGTTGCAACGAGATCAGTATTCTGATACAGTTTCACTCCCGCAGGAAAACCAAGGGTAACTTGAGACACAGCCATTAGAATCCTCCATACGCCTTGTGTCCGGCACCCGCTGGACACACCTTAATTGTATT
>JBGPGQ010000408.1:0-2908 GCA_041483995.1 Bacteroidota bacterium | reverse complement strand
GCTGCTTCGGAGTGGCTTCGTTGGCCAGATTCTCCATAAGAAGCCTTTTCGCCTCCTCCCGCGTCAAACCCGACATCCTTTCAAGGCGTATATTTTCTTCTCCTATGAGACGATCAAGATCCAGTCTCTTTGTTTCAATCCCTCGACTCTTTTCTTCAAGTTCACGTTTGAAAGAAGCTTGTTCTCGCTCCTTTGTTGCAATAAGCTCAACCTTGCGGTCGATATTCTCCTCACGCTGATCCAGAGCCTTTTCCTGTGCTTGTACCTTGCTTCGCTTGCTCTGTACCTCGTTGTCAAATTCCTTCTTCCTCGCGTACCATTCGTTCTTTGCCTCAAGGACCTTTTCACGCTTCAGAGTTTCAGCTTCCCGTTCAGCTTCCGAAATGACCTTCTTTGCCTGGTCCTTTGCAGATAAAACCCTGTTTTGACCGCTTCGTCCATTCAAATACCAGCCAAGGAAAAAGCTCAGACCGATTGATACCAGTATCAATGGGATAACTATTGTAAGTTCCATCCTACCTCCGGAGTCAAATGAGACGGCAATAAAAAATCCGCACCGGAACAACCGTCACAAAAAAAAGGCACTTAGTAAAGAACCTTTTCCCAACACAGTGGGTGCTCGCCTGAACGCTTTTTACTTCCACAGTCTCGCTCGCTCCCCGAAGGAGAGGTCATCGCAAGAATCCTGCTTGCGCAAGATGAGGCGTGTAATCAACGTTCACGAGTCGGGCTCCCATTATAAAAAATGTTGGTTCTTTATAATGTGTTTGAGACGGTCGACTGTGCGGATTTTATTCCGTACACGACATGACACTACCTATGTTTTAGAGAACGAAGTACCTCCATTAAGTTGACGTATCACCAAGCCGGAAATTACTGCCCCTCATTCAAGCACTTGTCTAAATAGTTGGTCATTTTGCTCACTTCTGTCTCAACTAAATTGGCCATTGCTGTTGCACGATCCCGCTCCTTAAACAGGTCTTCGGTGATATTCAACGCAGACAGAACAGCAACAGTCAGGGTAGGCTGATCGGGAATCTTATCATGAATGGTCGTGATCATATCATCAACATAAGTTGCGACCCGTTTTGTAAATTCCTCGCTATCGCCGCGTAGTGGATACTCTGACCCGAATATTTTTACCTTGATGCTCTTTCTGTCTGATGTCATGTGCGTGGTACTGTGTGTGTTAGTGGTAATGTCGTCGACCATCTCCCGTTATGGGAATCAATGTGCGACGTTACATATTACAGGTATGCATCTATCTTTGCCAATAGATCTTTGAGCTTCATGGTAAGCATCTCCCGCTCACCATTTGAAAAAATTCCAGTCTGCTGGCTCTCCCGCGCAATCCGTTCGGACTCCATCTTCCTCATGAGTTCTTCTTTTCTGGTCAACTCCTGACGTAACACAGTCACTTGCTTCTCCAAGTCCTCAGCCCTAGATTGAAGAATTCCCTTCTCCTGGCGCAATTGGACAATGAGATCACCTGCAAGTTTTGTCCGCTCCCACAAGCCTCTTAGCCCGGGGTCCAGACTCTTGCTCTCATCGTGAGAAGGAGTAGCACTATCAGTAAGACGTTGATCCAAGGATCTACTTTCAGCTGTTAAACTTTAACACTCCGCAACGATGCATCGAAAGCCTGCTCAACTCCTGCAACAATCTTTCCCATCTCTTTCTCTATCTCTTCTTCCGATAGAGTTTTTTCGCGAGACATCAATTCAAGCGAAAATGCCAAGCTCTTCTTCCCAGGCAGAACCTTATCTCCATGATACACATCGAAAACTTCCACGGAACTAAGGAGTCCAGCCGAAAAACTCCGCATACAATCCGTTACTTCTCCCACCGTTGTGGCTGCATCAAGAATAAAAGCCACATCCCTCTTTACTTTCGGGAATCTTGGCAACTGTTCGTATTTCACAACACGTTTTTGCTTCAAAGCCGAAAGGCTGAGTTCGGCAACAAAAACGGACTGCTCAATCCCGAACATCTTCAAGACAGTATTTTTGACTGAACCAAAGTATCCAGCATAAAGCCCATCGACTTCAACAACTACTTGATTCTCAGCCAAAGTTTCGTGGGTAGAATAAGAAATAAACGTGGTTTTGTCAAGAGCAAACTTAGCGAGCAAGTCCATTACCTGGCCCTTGAGATCGTAGAAATCGATCGACCTTGGTGCCTCATTCCAGTGTCTGGGTGTGGACAAACCGGACATAAGAAGGCAAACCCGTTCCTCTTCCGCAAAATTCTCTACTTCTTTCACTGCATTTGATGAGTCCACCCAAAAGACATGACCGACCTCAAAAAGCCTGAGATCGTTGTTCCCAAAGCTCTGATTTCTTGCCACAACCGCCAAAAGTCCCGGAACAAGGCTGGTACGCAAGGAATCCATTTCAATACTGTTGGGATTGAGAATTGAAACTGCAGCAGCATTGAAAAGAGTCGCCTTGTTTGCTTCGAGCAGTGAGTCGGTTATGACTTCATGAAATCCAAAGCCGGTCAACGCCTCTTTGAGCACTCTCGAAGGAGTTGAAGCGGAAATCGGGTGAGAGAAATCAATCGTAGCACGTGTTCGATTCTCAATGTTGTTGTATCCATATACTCGTGCCACTTCTTCGACTAAATCAATCTCCCGTTTGATGTCAACCCGGTACATCGGGATCGTGCAGAGCCACACTCCGGACTTCTTTGAGGCGAGACGGATGTCTAAAGATTGAAGAATATTCCGGATCATCTGTTGAGAAAGTGATGTGCCGAGCACTGCGTTTACCCTGTCCGCCCTTAATTGAACAGTTTGCGGTTTCACTTTCTTCGGATATACATCAATCATGCCTTTTGACAATTGTCCGCCGGCCGTTTCGGTGATCAGTTGAGCGGCACGATTCAACGCGTACGGAATGCAGCTAAT
>JBGPGQ010000407.1:0-2913 GCA_041483995.1 Bacteroidota bacterium | reverse complement strand
GGCAACGGTTGGGATAGGCCGAAGAGTTGTTGTGCATACGTCCAGAAATTCGTTTTCCCAACCGAGTAAGTATTTCCTGGAATTGAATATGCAACAGTGTAACCACCAGTGACGATCTGAGGTAGCTGCCCCGCTGTCTTCTTTATCAGCTGCGCAGTCACCGTGTTGTACGGTGGAAGTACAGCCATTTTTGAAAAATCTTTGTTGGAGCAATGCATGCCAAGATCATTCCAACCGAGAAGAATATAGTCCTGGCCATAGGACGTGATCGAAATGAATAGTATGGCCACGAAGAGAACGCTTAGACGCAAATACATAGCGCACCTTTAGCATTGTTGAGAGGTTTCGGGAATGTCAAATAACGAGGGTGGAGCCGAGGAAGGCTCCTGTTCCGGGTCAATAGTACGGACAGCATCTTATTCGCATCCGTTGAATTGACCCACGCAGACATCAGTTACATCTTTATTTCAGCAAGACCATTTTGTTCGTCAACAGACTGCGCAAGCCTTCATCGCCAAGACCTTGCACATCGATCCGGTAGAAGTAAACTCCTGATGACAGGCCAGCCGGATTGAATTGTACCGTCTGGTACCCCTCATCCATCTGCTCACCGTTCAACAGTGTTGCCACTTCCTGACCAAGAACGTTGTACACTTTCAGCGTTACCAGCGATGACATCTCCAAGCGGAAGCTTACCGTCGTTGTCGGATTGAATGGATTCGGATAGTTCTGGTACAACTTCGCTGCTATTGGTACACCTTCATTAAACTCATCGTCGGCAAAGTATTCTCCATCCTCGAAGTCTTCCTCCGTCTCTGTTTCAGTGCTCGTCGGAAGTATCATCGTCGGACGTAGCGCTCCCTCCTTCAGGAACGGTACCGTCACAAGATCCACGTTGCCTTTGACCCGCAGGCGGGTGAATAAGACCGATGTATCGACCCTTTCCCAGTTCGCAGTATCAAGCACACCCACAAACGCCCTGTTGATGTTATGTAAGGCCTTGTAGAGTTGAGCATAGTGCGTCGAATCCACTCCGTGCCAGTACGTCATCATCGAGTCTGCCTTCTGTGACAGTGCCGTAAGAGGCATCTCATCATAGAGACTGCTGTCCACATCATAGATTAGGTCACCGAATCCTGCCGGCGTGTTGCCCAATTGGCTCGATGCAATGTTGAACTTGAATGCTACCAATTCGGCAAAAAGCCTGTTCGGTGTTTTCTTCGGATCCAGTTTTGTCATCTGTTTCTTCATCTGTTTCCGGCCAGACATACCCGGAGTGAGCGTCGAATCGAAGCCGCATGGCGTGCTTGTTGTGTCGCTTGCCCAGTGGTTGAACGCTTTGTTGCGCATTGTCTTGGACAACTGACTGGCACTCTTTCCCTTACTCTTCTTGAAGTCCCATGCTGAAAGACGTGCCCAGGCGGTATCACTCTTGCCCGTCTGCTTGATCTGTGCCCACTTCGGAGCAAGTGGGTCTGCCGACTTCCTGAACATGAACGAGATACCGATTACTTCACCCCCCGCCGAATCACTTTCCGTCGATCCGTTCAATGCCGGTGGTGCGAAGCCTCCCTGGGCAACGACTTCTTCAAGAAGGTTCGTCCAGTTTGGATACAAGTGTTTCTTCCGTTTCGCCGCCTTCACCAACTTCCCCGCACCATCTAACGCTGCGATCGATTCCGGTGTCACCGTTGTGAACTTCGGCGACACGTTAACCCTGAACACCGCTCGAATCGCATGATCAGTTGCTACGTTCACGAACGTGTAGCTTGTCGTTGAGTCCACCTTCGCATCATCAATAAGCACACTATCAACATGGTAGCCCACGGAAGGAGTCATCGTGAAGTGCTGGTTCGATCCGTAGTTCACGCTTACCACAGCGTCCGGACTGATCGTCCCGTTCGAACCTGCTGTTGGAGTAATCGTGTACTGGTTAATCTTGAACACCGCTCGAATCGTATGGTTCACCGTTACATTCACAAACGTGTAGCTCGTTGTCGAGTCAACCATCGCATCGTCAATAAGCACGCTATCCACATGATACCCCACGGAAGGAGTGATGATGAAGATCTGGTTCCCGCCATACGGTGCGAGGACCGGGCCCGGCGGCGAGATAGATCCATGCGGACCAGCTGTCGCTGTGATAATGGGATCCACTGAATCGGCGTACGCCGACGAGGTAATAGGATCATAATCGCCATCACCGCCATAACTCCCGGTCAGTGTATGAAGGCCAAGGGCAAGGGACGATGTAGCTATGCTCGCAACTCCGGCGGTCATGGACACTGGCCCAGACGGTGAGCCATCGATGGAGAAGGTGACGGACCCGGACGGTGTTCCACTTCCCGGAGCCACGGTACCGACCGTTGCCGTAATTGTGACTAACTGACCAACATACGAGGGGTTGGGGTTTGCGCTGATAATTGTCGTTGTTGATGCCTTGTTTATTGTCTGATTCACTGGTGAGGAAGTGCTGCCGGCGTAATTGGCGTCCCCATTGAACGTTGCAGTAAACGAATGCGAGCCGCTAGAAGCCGCATACGCTGCTGAATATGCAGCGGTCCCGGAAGCAACTATCACAGGCAACCCGATCGGGTTTGCACCATCAAAGAACGTCACTGTTCCGGTAATCGTGCCGGGTGTTACAGAACCCACACTGGCAGTCAGCGTCACCAATTGGCCGGATACCGACGGATTGTGGTTGGATGCCAGCCCGGTAGTTGTTATCGCTTTCACCATCTGGGTCAAGATCGACGATGTACTGCCGGCAAAGGAGACATCACCACCGTATAGTGCTGTAATAGAATGTGACCCGGGTGCGAGCGCCGAGGTGGACAGCGAGGCATTTCCGCCAACCAAGACAGCCGATCCGAGGCTTGACGCTCCATCATAGAACGTCACCGATCCTGTTGG
>JBGPGQ010000406.1:0-2914 GCA_041483995.1 Bacteroidota bacterium | reverse complement strand
CGCTTTGAGCGGCATTGATGGCGCAGCGCTTCGATTCGCGTTTGACCTGATGACCAAAGAGACATGCGCAGAAGGCTGCTGCCTTCACATTGAACCCGTTGCTCCGGCAGGCAAGTGTAATGCATGCGGGAACAAGTTTGAAATCAAGAAATACACCTTCGTCTGCCCTATGTGTGATGGCAGAAATATTACACTACTTGACGGGGATCAGATTGTGCTTTCAGAGATTGAGGTCGAAATGTCGGAGGCGTTGTGTCCAAACTGATAACGCTTGAACATAGAGTCCTGAAGAAAAACGACGAGATTGCGGCTGAGAATCGTCGACTGTTTCGTGAACGCGGAATCTGTGCCTTGAATCTTGTCAGCTCACCCGGTGCAGGGAAGACCTCGCTGTTGGAAACGACCCTCCGCGAGCTCAAGGGCTGCATTCGGGCTGCCGTCATTGAGGGAGATGTCCAAACCGACAATGATGCGAGACGAATTGCAGCGTTGGATGTGCCGGTTGTTCAAATGGTCACGAATGGCGTGTGCCACCTTGATGCACACATGATAGCGGAATCGTTTAGCCGACTCCCGCTGAATGAAGTCGATCTCCTATTTATTGAGAATGTCGGCAATCTCGTATGTCCCGCCTCGTTCGATCTTGGTGAAGAAATGAAAGTTGTGGTCGCGAGCACACCCGAAGGAGATGACAAACCGGAAAAATATCCCGCGATGTTCCACCGGGCAAAGGCTATGGTGATCAACAAGATTGATCTTCTACCGTATGTGCCGTGCAAGATGGAGCGCCTTTCGGAGAATGCGCTTAAGATCAACCCCGGACTGATCATTTTCCCACTGTCAGCAGTTACTGGTGAAGGGATCGAGCAATGGTGTCAGTGGGTTCTTCAGCTTACTGCATCACGACGTAAGAATGGGTCGCAGGTACAGACATGAATGCCATGTCTTCCTCTCCAACGTCGTCACTATCGACGCTGCCTACCACACTTTCCCTCTCTAAGAAATATTCCCCCACCCTTGCATTTGGTACACATCTGAAGAATACAGTCTGTGCTCTGAGGGGGAATCAGGCCCAAATAAGCTCAATCCATGTCAATCTTGAAGAGGAGAATAGTCTTGCTGCATTTTATGAAGCGATAGCAGACATGGGAAATTGGTTGGGAGGGCCACCTGAAATTGTTGCCTACGACTTGCATCCTGATTATGTGAGTACGAGAGTTGCCGCTCAATGGGCGACGAAATGGCCAGGGGTTTCATCAATCGGTGTTCAACATCATCATGCGCATATTGTGAGTTGCATGGCAGAGCATGGTCTCGAAGGCCCTGTGCTTGGTGTTGCTCTGGATGGAACTGGCTACGGCCTGGATGGCACTATCTGGGGAGGTGAAATCCTTGTTGCCGAGCCTGGCGCCTTCAGTCGCGTGGGCTGGATCCAACCGATTCCTCTTCCTGGCGGAAATCGTGCTGTGCTGGAGCCGTGGCGTGTTGGGTTGAGCTACCTGTACCACGCGTTTCATCACGACATGTATGATCTTGGAATTGATGTTGTAACCCATCAAGAAAGAAAGAAACTTGATCTTATCATCAAGATGATTGAACAGGGCATCAATGCCCCGCTGTCATCAAGTTGTGGACGAATGTTCGATGCTGTCGCGGCGATACTCGGTCTGCGTGAATATGTTCAATACGAAGGCGAAGCTGCAATCGAGCTTGAACGACTTGTGAAAGGAGAGTGGAATTCAAATCAACCACGCTATTCGTTTGCACTGAACCATCAAGACAATGTCACGATTATCGACCCAGCGACGATGGTGTTCGAACTTGTTCGGGATTGTCGGGAACATGTTGATGCTGGCGAATGCAGCCGCAAATTCCACAATGGGATTATCGATATGTACGCGACTACTCTTACATTGATAGCAGAGAGGACGAATATTGAGACGGTAGTGTTGAGTGGTGGCTGCTTCCTTAACAAGTATCTTCGAAATGGTCTCCGCTCCCAACTTGAATCACAGGGCTTTTCAGTTTTCCTTCCACGTCATTTGCCAGTTGGGGATTCTGGAATATCATTCGGTCAGGCCATCATTGGTGCGTCTATCGTTGCGGGTCAGACAGGTGACAACCCAAAGGCCGAAGAGGGGGAGCTATGCTGCACTACATAGATGAATTCAGGAACGCATCTGCATCCGCCGCGCTTGCCGCTGAGATTGCTGCAACGATGAAAACAGAGTCTCAAATTACATTGATGGAGGTGTGTGGAACTCACACAATGTCCATTCATCGACATGGGATCAAGCAGTTGTTGCCGGAAAATCTTCGTCTCTTGTCCGGTCCGGGTTGCCCTGTATGTGTGACACCAAATGACTTCATCGACAGGGCGATAGCACTGTCAAGGATTCCAGATATCAGCATTACAACATTTGGCGACATGATTCGTGTGCCCGGGTCAAGTTCTTCACTGGAAAAGGAGAGAGCCTCCGGTGCCGATGTCCGCGTTGTATCTTCGACGCTTGAGGCTATACGAATCGCTCAGAAGGAAAGAGATCGTCGGGTGATTTTCCTCGGTGTTGGCTTTGAAACCACAGCACCAACAATAGCTGCATCGATTGTGGAAGCAGAACGGCTGCGACTCACGAACTACTTCGTCCTTTCAGCCCATAAGATCATTCCCCCTGCACTCAAGATCTTGTCCGGCGGCATTGTCGATGTTGATGGGTTCATTTGCCCCGCGCATGTTAGCGCAATCATTGGATCGAGAGCATACGAATTCCTGCCGCGTGATTTTGGCAAGCCCTGTGTCATTACGGGGTTTGAGCCGCTGGATATACTCCAAGGGATACACATGCTGATTCGTCAGATTGTGTCGGGCGCTCCCAGGCTTGAGGTACAATACGACCGTGTTGTCCGGCCGGAT
>JBGPGQ010000405.1:0-2923 GCA_041483995.1 Bacteroidota bacterium | reverse complement strand
GCTGTTCCGGCGAATTTGATACGCATCAATTATCATGACCATGATCGATCCGGTAACTATGTTGCATGGGATTTTTCATATAATTTGCTCCAGACATGCGAGAAAGATGCGATACTATTCACCAACGGGGACAATGATACGTTTCCGCTATGGTATCTTCAGGATGTGGAGGGAATCCGGCGCGATATCAGGATTGTGAACTTAAGTCTGGTCAACACATCGTGGTACATTCAACAGATGAAGAACAAACCGTACTACAATGACGCACAGGCTGTTCCCATCAGTCTTTCGGATGCGCAAATTGCCGGTATCCAGCCGATGGAATGGGAGCCAAGACAACTTGACCTTCCTGTCCCGAAGTTTGCATTCGAACGCTATGGCGTGACCGATACGGCGATCGTCAATAGTGGTAAAATCACTTTCTTGATGAGGAATACTGCGCAGTACGGCGGCACCAAAGTGATCCGTGTGCAGGATATACTGGTCCGCGACATTGTCTTCACAAACCAATGGAAACGACCGATCTACTTTGCAGTGACCGGTGCACCAGATGGCAGAATTGGTCTTGACGAATACCTCTGGTTTTCCGGGCTTGCCTGGAGGCTGGAACCGAGGAAAGGATCTCAGGTAGACAGGGGAGTGAATATTGACGCACTCGAGAAGAATCTGTTGCATGAGCCGGAAGCATTCTCGACAACGCTACAGTATGGATACAAATTCCGCAACATAGCGAATCCACATGTCTACTTTGATGAAAATACAACAAGGATGTTGGGCAATTATCGATCGGCATTTTTGCAGCTTGCGACCTATTATAATAATGTCGAAAAGAAACCCGAGCAGAGCGTCGCGGCTCTCGATAGAATGGAAGAGATTGTACCGAGATCGAAAATCCCAATGGAATGGGATTTGACTTTTCATGTCGCGTCGTTCTACCATCAACTCGGTCGGGATGATAGGTTCAACGAGCTTGCGCTCGAAATCGAACCTGCTGCGAAGAAGTTGATTGAGACCGGACAGGTGAATGCCAATTCATATTACAATCCGTATAGTGCGTTGCTCGAGATCTATGAAGTACGGAAAGAGTATGGCAAGTCGATTGAATTATTGAAGAGCCTTTCTGCACAGTATCCCAACGATCCGAATATTAAACAAAGAATTGGAGCCCTGCAGGCACAGTTGAAGGTTGGAGAGGCAAACTAACTATCGATAGTTCGATGTGCGACGTAGTTCCCTCGCAGCCCGGAGAAGAACTCACCCCGCTACAAGATTTCTTGAAACTCTCTAACTTTTAATCTATATTCATACGGCTTTTATTGTATCCTGCCGTGGAAGTGGGTATTACTGATCAAATGAGGATTACATGACTCACAAGCTAATGAATCGTATTGGAGCGATGGTGGTGTTGCTGGTATCGTTGGTAACGTATTACAGGACGCTGGCGCCGACGGTGGTGTTTTGGGACGTGGGAGAGTTCATAGCAGCAGCGAAACTGATGCAGGTCCCCCATCCTCCGGGATCACCGTTGTTCTTGTTTGCCACACGGGTGGCAATGATGTTCCCGTTTGTGAGCGATGATGCGATGCGTGCTCATGCATTTTCAGCAACGTGCAGCGCACTGGGGATCATGTTTTTGTATCTGGTGATCGTACGCGTGATCATGAACTTTCGGGGGAAGCCTGAGACACTGGCGGATAAGGTGGCAGTGTACGGGAGCGGGTTCATCGGTTCGTTATCGCTGGCATTCGGAACGACGTACTGGGATAACTCGATTGAAGCAGAGGTGTACGGGGCAAGCATGCTGTTCTTGAGTGCGATTGTATGGCTTGCGATGCGCTGGCAGGAGAGATCGGAGAGGGAGGGGAATGAGAAGTATATAGTGTTCATAGCGTACTTGATCGGTTTGTCGTTGGGAGTGCATTTACTGGCGCTGCTGGCAGTGTTTCCAGTCTTGATGATCATATACTTCAGGAAGTATGAGTACACGTTGAAGAGTTTTATGAAGTTTGGTGTGATCTCGTTGGTGGTGTTTGGCGTGGTGTACCCCGGGATCGTGAAGTTCCTACCGGGATTGATGGACGGGGAATGGCAGGGTCAGAAGAGTGAGATTATAGCGTATATACCGTGGTTGATTATGCTTGCGGCATTGTACGGCGTGTATACATCGTACACAAAGAAACAGAAGATGCTTCACATAGCACTTCTCTCGATGGTTCTTATTTTTCTTGGATACACAACGTACACGAGTGTGTTGATCCGTTCGAATGCACATCCACCGATGAACGAGAACGATCCGAGTAACCTTGCACGACTGACGTCCTATTTAGGACGCGAGCAATACGGAGATGCCCCAGTGTTTGTGCGTCGGTACAGTCAGGAGCCACAACATCAGGGGATTTACACGAATTACAGCAGTGACATGGATTTTCTGATTCGCTACCAGTTGAATCACATGTTTTTCCGGTATCTTGGATGGAATTACATAGGGCAGGAGGGGGATTTCCAGGATGCGGGAGTGGATTGGCATGAGACACTTGCGATTCCATTTTTGATTGGATTGTTAGGCTGTTACTACCAGGTGAAGAAAGACTGGAAGATGGGGATGGTGTTTATCACGATGTTCATCATCATGGGCCCGATCCTTGCGTTGTATCAGAACCAGCAGGAACCGCAGCCACGGGAGCGAGATTACTTCTATGTCGGCGCCTTTTTTGTATTCTCAATCTGGATAGCCATTGGTATCATTGCTCTGATTGATATCTTGAAACAATATGCGAAAACACCGCAGGCTGGAGTCGTATTTGCAGCAGGTACAATACTCTTGTTTACGGCGGCTGTACCGGCGAATTTGATACGCATCAATTATCATGACCATGATCGATCCGGTAACTATGTTGCATGGGATTTTTCATATAATTTGCTC
>JBGPGQ010000404.1:0-2925 GCA_041483995.1 Bacteroidota bacterium | reverse complement strand
GCGCGCTACCAGGGCGGCGCAAATGCCGGGCATACGGTCTGTATCGGCAATA
This sequence comes from Bacteroidota bacterium, assembly GCA_041483995.1. Taxonomy (GTDB): domain Bacteria; phylum Bacteroidota; class Ignavibacteria; order UBA10030; family UBA6906; genus JBGPGQ01. Next base: position 2,873 of record JBGPGQ010000404.1, on the reverse strand, counting down.
AAGAATTTGTTCTCCACCTGATTCCCTCCGGGATTTTCCACCCGCACATTACATGTGTTATCGGCAATGGCGTTGTGATTGACCCTGTCGCATTGATGCAGGAGATCAATCAACTCACTGCATCGGGGATTGAAATAGAGGGCAGACTCTTGATAAGTCACAATGCCCATCTCATTATGCCCTATCACAAACTCCTGGACACGATACGTGAACAGACGTCAACGAAAATAGGAACCACCGGAAGGGGAATCGGCCCGGCCTACATCGATAAATTCATGCGCATCGGGATACGCATTGTTGACCTCCTTGACCGCGATACATTTGCGCAGAAGCTTAAAGCAAATATCGAAGAAAAAAACCAATTGCTTATGAAAGTCTATGGCGAAGCAACTATCGACATCGACCAGATCATCAACGAGTACCAGGAGTTTGACAAGAAAATCGACGAGTACATCACCGACACCTCACTCTATCTCAACCACGCTCTGCGCGAAGGAAAACGTGTTATCGCTGAAGGAGCCCAGGGCGCGTTGCTTGATGTCGATCATGGAACCTATCCGTTCGTCACTTCATCAAACCCAACTTCAGGAGGAGCCTGTACCGGGCTGGGCATACCGCCAACCGCAGTGGACTCCATAACCGGAGTCGTGAAGGCATACTCGACGCGCGTGGGAAACGGTCCATTCCCAACCGAGCTCACCGATGCAACGGGCGAGAGGCTTCGTACTGTCGGCCATGAATTCGGCGCAACCACCGGCCGGCCACGCCGGTGCGGCTGGTTCGATGCGGTTGCCATGCGCTATTCAGCGATGATCAACGGCATTGAGAAGACCGCCATTACAAAACTTGACGTGCTGGATGACTTTGATGAAATCAAAGTGTGTATCGGATACGAAAACAAAGGAAAACGTCTCAGAACATTCCCCGTGGACTTACAATCCTTGCAGAACATTACACCGGTATTCGAAACATTTGAGGGATGGAAAACGCCGCTATCCGGGATCACGAGTTATGGCAATCTCCCTCATCAAACGCGCAGATACATTGAGGCGCTTGCACATCTTACCGGTACAACGGTCTGGATCATCTCCACCGGTCCACGCCGTGACCAGACAATTACAGTTTCGCAAAACGGCTCGTAGCACATCTTCCTTATGAATGTAAAAGCATCGGGCTTGTTCCCCGTTCGTGGCAGAACAGGCAACTTCAAGATACTGCTCCTCATTGTTGCCCTCGGGTTTGTCATCGGCATACTGTTTTACTCACAACGGCTCATCAGGCAGTTACTCGATAAGGAGCGGAGTGTCGTTGATCTGTATGCGCGCTCAATCGAATACATCGCGAACCCCACTTCAACCGCGGGTGATTACAGCTTCGTCTTCGAAGAAGTAATCCAGACAATCGATTTCCCCATCATCCTGACCGATCCGAATAACGTGCCGATCTATTCCAAAAATGTTCAATACGATACTTTGATAAGGACGGAGGAAAAGGCGGCCCTCTTTAAGCACCTCATCGAGGAGATGGAGAAGGACAATCGGCCGATTCGGGTCGCACTCAATGACACACTTGTACTCAACTACGTCTACTACGGTGAATCGGAGCTGATCCGCCAGCTTCGATGGCTCCCGTACATCGAGCTCTCACTTGCCGCACTCTTCATGTTCATTGCGTACATCGGGTTCAGCTATATCAAGAAGAGCGAGCAGAGCAATATCTGGGTCGGCATGGCGAAGGAAACCGCTCATCAGCTCGGCACTCCGCTTTCGAGCATCATGGGCTGGTTGGAACTGGTGAAAGCCGATACTGCGACTCATCCCGGTTTGCGCGAGACCATTCAAGAAATGGAGAGCGATGTTGAGCGGCTCAATAAAGTGGCCGCACGGTTTTCGAAAATCGGATCGAAGCCGGACCTTAAAGAGGAAAATCTTACGGACGTCATCTCAGGCGTAATCCTGTACATCTCGCGACGCCTTCCGAAATCCGGCCGGACGGTCGATATCGCGATTGAAACGCCCGGTAATTTCCCGGCACTCATCAATCGTGAACTCTTCGAGTGGGTGATTGAGAACCTGATGAAAAATGCTCTCGACGCAATGGAAGGAACCACGGGCAGAATTTCATTTGCACTCTCACGGACAGGACAGCAAACCACAATCGATGTAACAGACACAGGCAAAGGAATCGATCCGAAATTCCACAAGGAAGTCTTCCGGCCGGGCTACAGTACAAAGAAAAGAGGCTGGGGATTGGGATTGAGTCTCTCTCAGCGCATCATCGAAGAATACCACAAGGGCAAACTGTTTGTGAAACAGAGCAGCGTTGGTGCTGGAACCACGTTCAGGATAAAGCTTGTGAAGTAAGGTCTGTAGAGTTCACAGAGTTTAGAGAGATCCTGAAAGTTATCAGGGTAATGCGCCCAAAACCTTTTTTGCTTTCTCCCTTCCCATCTCAAACGTTTCTCCAAGCTTCGGCTGTACAAATTCTGTGTCCTGCACAGGGAGTTCCTCATCCGGGGCAATGATGACGGGATGGATGACGTGCTTTCCACCCTCCTTAAAAGTGAACTTCTTCTCTTCAACATTGAGAATCTCTTGCAATCGCTTCCTTGTCGCTTCATCGGGCGTCGCAGCAATCAGCTTAGATTTCAACGCATCCCATGCCTCGAGATCCTGATTGACATCTTTCACGGATTCCATATCGCGGAAGAAATAAAGATTCGGCAACAACTCCAGCGCCGTTCGCATGAGCATTGAAAACACGTTGGGGAACTTCGCCCGTATGCTATGTTCTGTTTTGTTTGGATATGAGGGGTATGTGTTTACCACGTACAACTCAGAAATGCCACCGAATTTCAGAATCGTCTTCAGCGG
>JBGPGQ010000403.1:0-2935 GCA_041483995.1 Bacteroidota bacterium | reverse complement strand
TTCTTGTTGTTGCATTCCTGACCAATACGCTTATTAAAAATTGGGGGCTTGACAATGGGCAATGAGAACATAACAGCCGGTTATCAAGTTCGGAATGCACCTCCTCAGTGATGGACGAGGCGCGGTTCAAGATATTGTACGAACAGACATCAAAGCTGCTGCTTGCGTACCTCCTGCGAGTTACCGGTGAGAACGCATTGGCCGATGATGTGTTTCAGGAATCGTACGTCAAACTACTGCAAAGTGAACTGCGGGAACCAACCGATGCGAAGCTAAAATCGTACCTCTTCACAACGGCGACGAACCTCATCCGTGACCACTGGCGGCGAGCAAAGAAAGATGTGAGGTGGGAAAGTGAAGGGAGTGGCGATATCTCAACAATAGGCCATGAAGAACCGGCGCATCTTGGTCATGATTTTGAGAAGGCATTTGAAGGACTCTCACCGCAACAGCGGTCACTCCTTTGGCTTGCCTATGTTGAAGGCTACGAGCATAAGGAGATTGCAGGAATGCTTGGGTTACGGGAAAAAAGCATTAAGGTGCTACTCTATCGTGCAAGACACAAACTGAAAAGTGTTCTTACTACAATGGGAATCGGAAAGGGAGGAGAGTGATGAATAACGAAACATGTCCGTTGGAAATTGCCGTTGTTGCGGCCTTAAGATCCGACCGGTGGACGAATGATCTGCGGGCACATGCTGCATCCTGTCCATTGTGCCGAGAGACCATTGCCGTCGCTATGGCAATGCAGCAGCTTGCGTCGAAGACGTCCGCCGAGATTCCAGTTTCATACCGCATACTCTGGTTGCGAGCACAATTCATTCGTAAACAGGAACATTTGTCAAGAATTGATCTCTTCATGTTGATTGGATCGTTCGCTGTTCTGGTACCCAGCTTCATCTGTGTTGCACTTTGGAAGTGGCCAATGGTACAAGCGTGGCTCACGAACGGCTCCGGCAATCCAAACTCCAATCTTCCGATCTACATTTTTGCCGGTTGCGCTGCGCTTGTTTGGTTCCTTACAGAAGAGGTGTTTCTGCAGGAAAAATAGAATGCCAGTCGATTTTGATTTTTCTTCAACGTTCCCCGGTTGCATTTCAAACGATGAAAGCGTCTCTAATGACGCTTTCATCGTTTTTGTTCCAGCCCACTGTGCGGAAACGAAAACGCAGGCCTTGCCGTGATGGCAGAACGTTCCGTCTTTATTTCATGTGATACTGAAATCATTTCAGACCATACTGCCTAACTGGCAAGCAGCAAAGATCGGCGGAATATGCCTTATCCTTGTAAGCCAAGGATTTTCAATGCATTGTTGACTTGATGCTCTCTTGGCATGCAGGTTGATTTATGTTGGATGAGAAATCGAAAACAAACCCAAAAAACTCGGAGGTAAGCCATGTTAGTAAGAGTCCAACGATACCCAATCTTGAACCTGCAAAGGGAAATCGACAAAATGTTCAACAATGTTTTCAATGGCGACATGCAAGATGATGGGACACTGCTTTCATCTGAGTGGACACCAGCAGCCGACGTTGCAGAACAGGCGAATGAGTATGTGGTAAAAATGGAACTTCCCGGAATCAACAAGGACGATGTGAAGATTACCATAAAGGAAAATGTGTTAACCATCCAGGGCGAAAAGAAGCATGAGAAAGAAACGAAGGAATCAAACTTCCACCGTGTTGAACGTTCCTACGGGTCATTTCAGAGGTCATTTGCGCTGCCGACAACTGTGAAAACAGATATGATCGAGGCCGCGTACAAAGATGGCATTCTGAACGTCACGCTTCCGAAGGCCGATGAAGCAAAACCAAGGCAGATTGACGTAAAAGTGAACTAATCCGATTCAGAGCGATTCGTCATCAAAACTAAAAAGGGCGGTCGCCTGCACCAACGGTGGGATAGTGCGGGCGCCGCTTTTGTATTGTCGAGAAACTGATGCCGATGGTTACTTGTTATATTAAGTAGTACCAGCATAAAGGAATTATCAATGACAAAAACCAACGTACCACAGGCGATTGCGGTGCTCCCCCTGCGTAACTCTGTTTTTTTCCCCCGTCAGGTAATGCCGCTTTCTGTTGGACGTGAAAGCAGCATCAAAGTAGTGGATGAGGCCCTGAAGGACGACGGGTTTATTGTGATTGTTGCGCAAACTGATGGGGCGATTGAGAAGCCGACAGAAAGGGATATCCATTGGGTTGGAACACTCGCGAGAATACTCAAGATTTTCACCCTTGCCGACGGAACGCGCAGTGTCCTTGTCCAGGGTATGCATCGTGTACAACTCATCTCCATTCTGCATTCAGAACCCTATATGCGCGCAGTCGTGCGCGAACCTAGCGAGATCGCCGCCGAAGGGGTTGACGTTGACGCGATGGCCACAAACTTGAAAAGTTTGTTCAAGAAAGCAGTCGAGCTTTCTCCCAACCTCAATGATGAACAGCTTACCCTCGTTTTGAACACCGAACAGCCTGATGTAATTGCCGATGTCGTTGCATCGATGGTGCAAGTGTCCGTGGAAGAGAAACAGCAGATTCTCGAGACCTTTGACGTGAAGAAGCGACTGGAGGCCGTGACCGTTGCACTTACAAAATTGGTACAGAAGCTCGAGCTTGGCAGCAAGATACAATCAGAAGTACAGGATGGCATCAACAAAAGTCAGCGCGAGTATTACTTGCGCGAACAATTGAAGGCAATCAAAAAAGAACTTGGTGAAGACGAAGAGAATGTTGATCTGAACGAACTGCGTAAGCGGATCGATGCCGCCAAACTACCAGAAGAGGCCCTCAAAGTTGCCAACAAGGAATTGAAACGGCTTTCGCAGATGAATCCTGCTTCTGCGGAAGTTACCGTAAGCCGTACTTACCTTGATTGGATTCTTGATCTGCCATGGAGCACGAGTACGGAAGATAATCTTGATATCTCAAGAGCAGAA
>JBGPGQ010000402.1:0-2937 GCA_041483995.1 Bacteroidota bacterium | reverse complement strand
GACCCGTCGGGCAAGTTCCTGGTAATACCAAACAGCGGAGACTTTTATGGCGCTCTTCAGATCGTGATCTTTGTTCCATTCCGGGCGCTCTCGTACAACACTATCCCACTTGATCACAAAATTCTCGTCCTTGATGACGCCGGTCTCAAGGCCGACGAGAGAATTGCAGATTTTGTACGTGGAGGCAGGTCGGAACGGTCGTTTGAATTGATCCTTGTTGCAGAGTATGTACTTGTCATGGTGAAGATCGTAAAGCGAGAAAGAGCCTTCGACTCCAACCGCATCAAAATATTTCTTGAATTCATCTCTCGTTTCAATTGTCTGACTTCTGCAAATCGAAACAGACAGCATAACGAGCAAAACATTGATGCTGCAAGCAACGCGATTGAGCGTACGTTTTCCTGTATTCATCTGTTACTCTCAAATAATCTGCGTGGTTTATCACCCGTGCATTGCTTGCACATCTTTCGGATCGAACTTTGTTAACCTTACTACTTTGGCTTTGCTCCGCTGCATTGTCGGCACCACCATCATTGCTTCTGATTTGCTGCTTGCTTCAATGATGGCCCATCCCGTATGGTCACCGTCCTTGCATCCCCAGTCGAAATGGGTAATCATGCCGACCGCCTCGATTTGTTTGAGCGCATTAATGCAGTCTTGCGTGGTGTGAGGTATAATAACAATGTATCTATCCATCTGTTACTCCATTTATTGTTAATCTTTTGTGCCATCCAGGTTAGTCGACTCTTTCAATCAGAACGGCCACTCCTTGACCTACTCCAATGCACATGGTTGCAAGTCCGTAGCGGGAGTTGCGGCGTTTCATTTCGTAGAGTAATGTTGTCATGATCCTGGCGCCGCTGCAACCAAGCGGATGGCCGATCGCAATAGCACCGCCGTTGGGATTGAGCTTCGCAAGTGGGATCTGCAAATCACGCACAACGGCGATGGACTGCGCGGCGAATGCCTCGTTCAGTTCAACCAAATCAATATCCTTCATCGTCAGTCCGGCTTTGGAAAGAGCCTTCTGCGAGGCAGGAACCGGGCCAATGCCCATAAATCGCGGATCAACTCCGGCAATGCCCGTTGAAACAATCCGAACCATTGGTTTCAGTCCAAGTTGTTTCGCTTTCTCTTCGCTCATGATAAGCACCGCTGCCGCACCGTCATTGAGCGATGAAGAATTACCTGCTGTAACTGAGCCGCCTTTACGAAAGGCGGGTTGTAACTCGCTCAACTTTGCCAGTGTAGTATCAGCACGCGGACCTTCATCTTTGTCGACAATTATTATCTGACCTTTTTTGCCAGGAACGCTAACAGGAACAATCTCTTCTGCAAACTTTCCATTTGTCTGGGCAGCAACTGCCTTCGCATGGCTGGCCAGAGCAAACTCGTCTTGTTCAGCGCGGCCGATTTTGTATTTCTCAGCAACATTCTCGGCTGTCTCGCCCATGCTTTCGAGTGGAAACATCTTTTCCATCTTCGGATTCGGATAGCGCCAGCCGAGTGCCGTATCATACGCGGTGATATTACCGAACGTACCGCTCGGGTTTTTTGCCACTGAATATGGTGCACGACTCATGCTTTCCACCCCGCCCGCAATGATCACGTCCGCATCGCCTGACCAGATTGCGCGGGATGCCTGGATGATGGCATCCAGACTTGAACCACACAGTCGATTGATGGTGTTTGCGGGAACGCTCTGTGGCAATCCTGCAAGCAACGCACTCATACGCCCGATGTTTCTGTTGTCCTCGCCTGCCTGGTTGGCGCATCCCCACATCACGTCATCGATCAACGTTGGGTCGATCTTTGATTGCTCAACAAGTGTCTTGATGACGAGAGCGCCGAGATCGTCGGGACGAACGTCCCTCAGCGCGCCTCCGTACTTGCCGACAGGTGTTCGTAATGCGTGAACGATTACGGCGTTGCGTTGATGGGGCATAATCGTTTTAGAAATAAGTGAGAGAACAATGGGCAGATTTCTGCCTGAAGGTTTTCACGACGGGGATAATATAACGTTTTGCAAAAAGAGTTCAAAAGGTCGGCTTGCCGAGACAAGATTTGTCAGTCTGGGCGACTTTCAGAGGCATCTATCCGAGGATTTTAAATGCAGCACGCTACAATTTACTGGAACTTGAATTCCTTCACGGTCCCGTAGATCTGGATATACACTTCAGGTTGTGTCGGACTGGATGTCTTGAGGAACACCCCATCACTGAGAACCTGGCGTACGGTTTTAGGTGTGAACTCCGCGGTGATCAAGGCGGTGTCGCCCTGCTCGATTGGGTTCTCCGGCAGTTTCAATGTGAATCCTTCCAGCGTGGTTTTGTAGCCAGTCAAGCTGAGCCTTTCCTTGCCCTTGTTCCTCACCAGGATTGCGACAGTGCTTCGCTTTCCAGTCTCCGCATCCCTGAACCAGAACTGAGATGGAGTAAGGGTGAGTTCTTCGATCACATTCCCGGTAAACTCGATGACTTTCTTTGGTTCATCTACGGAATTGGAATTTACTGTCACCGATTTATGGATTGTGCCGGCAAAATTCTGAGAATTGAACGTGATCAGCAGACTGCCGGTTCCTCCCGGCGGTATGTGATCGTTGGTAACGACCGTGCCCGTGCAGCCGCATGATACCTCGACCCGTCCGAGAACAAGGGTGTCCTTTCCTTCGTTCTTCACTGAAACTGTTTTCTCAACTTTTTTGCCTTTTGGAATGTCTCCGAAGTCGAGCTTCGTTCCGCCAATGATATCGATTTTTGCCTGAGCGTTGGCAAGAGTTGCTGCAACAAGAGCGAGGGCCACAAGGAAAAGAGTCTTTTTCATCTGCACGACACCATGGTTGAGTCTGGAATAGATGGGATTTAACTAATGGTAAGATAGAGAAAAACTGTTCATTTGCAACTTGGATGGGTAGTGGGTAGTGTCTCAGTTTGAATT
>JBGPGQ010000401.1:0-2985 GCA_041483995.1 Bacteroidota bacterium | reverse complement strand
CTCTTCTTTCGGTGGCAAGGTCGCATTCGAAATGGCCCGACAACTTCACACTGCAGGACAGAGAGTATCTTTTGTTGCATTGTTTGATACGAGCCTGACCTCTGATGAGAAACCTGCCAGGGGTGTCCTTTGGCTCGCGCGCCAATCAAGAGTTCATGCGCGCCAACTCTTCTCCCTACCTGCTAAAGAAAGAGCCCCGTACTTGAGAGAGCGAATAAGAACCATCAAGAACATGTTGTTACGAAACAGTCAGTCCACCAGTGGAAGCGAGAAGGAATTCAACCTCCAAAGCATAGTCGAAACATTCTATCGCGCTTCAGAAATGTACAAGCCGGGAAAGTACCCGGGGCGATTGACGTTGTTCAGGGGAAGTGACGCCCGCAATAGCGAGCAGGATGACCCTACACTTGGCTGGGGAAAGTGGGCCGGCGGTGGTGTGGAACTATACGACGTCCCCGGAACCCATCTCTCCATGCTGGAGGAACCGCATGCAAAGGTTCTTGCTGAGCATCTGACCGATTGCTTGAACAAGCAATAATACCCAGACCGTTCTTCTTACTTTCTTTTTGAAAAGAAAGTAAGCAAAGAAACATTCGGAATCGCAACGCACGACACTGTCGATGCAACCTCTTGTACAATGCGATTGCGTGAAGATGAGACTAAAGAGAACCGCAATCGCAAAGCGATGATTGGTCTATCCTACCGCACACGGCCTGCGATTCCGAGGTCTATGACTTTCGAAGCATTCTGGAGAGAGTGAATTCCAGGGATACCGAAACCGCAGGCAGTGTGGCCGGGTTAACAAACTGAGCTTTGCAATTCCGACGACAAGCAGTAACGCTTTGGTTAACGTACAAACTCCAAGTCGGAATTGTATTTCATGAGAGTCTGCTATTTTCAGGAAGTGTGTTGCGGTTTCGGGAAGATTTCTTTGGTACTTTCTTTCTCGGAAAGAAAGTACAGGAACAAACCCAAGGGATCAAGGGTGCTTGCGTCAGGCTTCGCTCCAGTTTTCCTGCATCCACATCGCTTAAGCCGACATAGATTCACTTACGGGAACCATGGATAGCATCTTAAAGCGAGACACTACGTGACCTTGTTTGCCTCTTCACTTGAATGTGCGTATCTTGGTGCGTGAATTTTCAAACAGCTTACCATCCGTGAATTCATGACCATTCGTATCTTCGTCACCGGCGGAACGTTCGATAAAGAATACAACGAGGTACACGGCACCCTTTTCTTCAAGGATACCCACCTCCATGAAATGCTAAATCTGGGAAGGTGCAAAGTTGATTTCACGATACAGACGTTGATGATGATTGACAGTCTCGACATGCAAGACACTGAGAGGAATATCATCCTGAAGCATTGCCTGAAAGCACGGGAAGAGAGACTCCTCATTACACATGGCACTGATACAATGGAAACTACGGCAAAAGCGTTGGGAAGAGAGATCAAGAACAAGACCGTAGTCTTAACAGGTGCAATTGTTCCGTATAAATTTGGAAGTTCGGATGGGCTTTTCAATTTGGGAAGCGCCCTCGCTTTTGTGCAAACACTACCGCACGGGGTCTATGTTGCCATGAACGGCAGACATTTTCATTGGGACAATGTCAGAAAGAATCGAAAAACGGGTGAGTTTGAAGAAAGACGACCCTCTCACCGGTAACCTGTAAGAACTTCGCGACCGCAACTACTATTCAACAACCATTGACATGCCAACACAAGCATTTCCACTGTTCAAACGAACATTTCCTCAGCTTGCGCGCTTCACTTACTTAAACGAGATCAGAAAAGAGCTTAAAGACTGTCGCACATGCCTGGACATTGGTTGCGGGATCATTTCTCCCGTACGCCATTTGGGCTTCGATCTCATAGCAGGTGTGGACGGCCATAAGCCATCACTCGACGAGGCAAAGAAGAACCGAACGCACAATGAATTCTATTTATCCTCCGTGCAGGAGATCGGCAAACATTTTGCCGCAGGCCAATTCGACTGTTGTATTGCCCTTGACCTCATTGAACACCTGACAAAAGATGACGGACTCAAGTTGATCCATGATATGGAGAGAATTGCATCCCAAAAGATCGTCCTCTTTACTCCCAATGGCTTTATGCCGCAGCAAAGCAATGATGGGGATTTACAGGAACATCTTTCCGGATGGACTGTCGATGAGATGCGTTTGCTTGGCTTCAAAGTACTGGGAACTCACGGACACAAGTTTTTCCGTGGCCTGCGGCATCATTTGCGTTTCCATCCCAAGCCTTTGTTCGAGGTTGTATCTGAAGCAACGCAATACCTGTATACGCGCTCACATCCGGAGAGTGCCGCAGCAATGTTGTGCATTAAGGATGTTCGAGGCAAGTCACGGTAGGACAGACATTCTTGTCTGTCCTTAGAACCATCGAAAGGACAACATACATGCGCTCCCTAGTTCTTGCTTTACTGTTCTGTTTGCTTACCACGATGTCCGGACTCTCCAACGCACAAGAATTACCAACCCAACGCGACACAACAAGTATAGCTTCAGAGGAAACCGGTCCCGTGCAAGTACCTGTTCCAAGCGAAAAAGCAATGGACTACTACAACAGCGGGAACGTGCTCTGGGCTGTGGAGACACTCTGGGGGATGCTCATCCCAGCGCTGTTGTTGTTCACAGGTTTCTCAGCCAAGATCAGAAACTGGGCGCAGAAGCTCGGCAAGAAATGGTTCTTCGTCATCGGCATCTACCTCATCCTTTTCTCCATCATCACGTTCATCATTGATTTGCCGCTGGATTACTACCAGGAGTTCGTCCGGCAACACGCGTACGATCTGTCCAACCAAACATTCGGCAAATGGCTCAACGACTCACTCAAGTCCTTGATGGTTGGATGCATCATCGGGTTTCTGTTCCTCTGGCTTCCGTATCTGGCTCTGAAGAAAAGCCCCAGGCGATGGTGGCTCTATGTCGGCATCGGCACGATCCCCTTACTCTTTCTCTT
>JBGPGQ010000400.1:0-2989 GCA_041483995.1 Bacteroidota bacterium | reverse complement strand
TCGGGCGCCGCACAACACCCGCATGGCGCTGCTCCCCGTGGGACGGGCATTCGAGAATGGACATGATCGCGAAATTGCTTTGAAAATGATGAAGCTTACCGATATCGAACATCTTGCTCATCAACCCGTAACAACCCTTTCGGGCGGAGAACGACAGCGTGTGTTTATCGCGCGAGCATTGGCACAGGAACCGGAGATCATTCTGCTTGACGAACCGAACGCGCACCTCGACATTGCACATCAAATCGAGGTCTTCGAGTTAATCAAAAAACTCAATAGAGAATCCGGCCTTACCGTCGTCTCAGTTTCGCACGATCTGAATCTGGCGGCCGCTTACAGTGACCGGATTGCCATGCTTCTTTGCGGATCCCTCGAATCGCTTGGCCTTCCAGAGGAGGTTCTTACTGAGTCGCACATCAATCATGTTTTTCGAACAAAAGTGATGATCGATAGAAGTCCCGCTGGTGGAAGAATACGGGTAAATCTTCTCACATCATCATAGAAGACTCATGGCAATCTTCGAACATATTGAAGCACGAAACCACGAACAAGTCGTGTTTTGTCTTGATAAGCCGTCTGGTCTGAAAGCCATAATTGCAATCCATAATACGAATCTCGGTCCCGCATTAGGTGGTACCAGGATGTGGACGTACACGACCGATGAAGACGCCCTCACAGATGTTCTGCGATTATCGCGTGGAATGACATACAAAGCAGCAGTTGCGGGGCTCAACCTCGGGGGCGGCAAGGCCGTCATCCTTGGTAATCCGAATAAAGACAAAACGGAAGCTTTGTTTCGTGCCTTCGGGCGTTATGTTGAAGGACTCGCCGGAAGATACATCACCGCAGAAGATGTTGGAACGGATGTGCGGGATATGGAGTTTGTCCGGATGGAAACCAAGTATGTCACCGGAATCGATAGAGCGCTTGGAGGGAGCGGAGATCCTTCGCCTGTCACCGCATACGGTGTGTACATGGGGATGAAGGCAAGCATGAAAGAACTTACCGGCAGCGACTCTCTCAGCGGAAAGACAGTTGCCGTTCAGGGCGCTGGAAATGTCGCGCACCATGTCTGCGAACATCTAGCAAAGGAAGGTGCAAAGATTTCTGTTACAGATATTTTCCCGGAAAAGGCAAAGCGCATCACTGAGAAACTCAAAGCGGAATACGTTCTACCCGAGAAGATATACGACGTCAAGGCTGATATCTTTTGCCCATGCGCTCTTGGCGCCGTTGTCAACGACGAAACAATTCCCAGATTCAAGGTCAACATCATTGCCGGAGGGGCAAACAACCAGCTTGCCGAGGAAGCAAAACACGGACAAATGTTGATCGACAGGGGAATCATGTACGCTCCGGATTACGCGATCAATGCAGGAGGGTTGATCAATGTGTATAACGAGCTGGAGGGATATTCACAAGAGCGTGCGTTGAAACAGGCAGAAGGTATTTACGAAACGATTTTGAAGATCTATGCAATTGCAAAACGAGACAAGGTGCCGACGTACGAAGCGTCAAACAGACTTGCGGAAGAGCGCATCAAGACAATTGGACGCATCAAATCCATTTATGCGGGTAAGTCTCAGTTTGTCGGTCGGCTGGGCGAGAATGATTTCGGAAAGCGATAGTTGGTACCACGTGTTGTGATTACCCGGAGGCAACAGCGTTGAGACGAAGGATCATCAGGGAGAAAGTTGTACAGGCGCTGTATGCACATGAGCTTACGGGAGATCCAGCAGAGCATGTTATTAAGCATAATGTCCGGGGGTTGGAAGACAACGCCAACGCTCATGAATTCGCCAAACAGCTCGTCATCCAGACAATCAAACATAGCGTCGATCTTGATGTCATTATCGCTGCCAAGGTGACAAATTGGGATTTCAAACGGATAGCAATACTCGACCGTCTCATTCTTCGCATGGCCATCTGCGAACTGAAATATTTTCAGGATATCCCTCCCAAGGTCACCATGAACGAAGCCATTGAGCTGGCAAAACTGTTCAGCACTGAAAAGAGCGGGCAGTTTGTTAACGGCGTGCTTGATGCCATCTACGCGGATCTGGTTGTCGCGGATACGCTGGGCAAAGCGGGCCGTGGGCTCAAAGACGGGGCCGAAAGGGCGAACAAAACAAAAACAAGCAAAACTCTTTAGGCAGTAATGCTTGAAGAGAGACCACAGACCCTTCAACCAGACCGCACCCCGCGGCATTCAGCCGGCAAGCACATAGTCCAAATTTTTGTTTGGACGCTCTTCGATTTCGCAAACACTTCTTTCTCCGTCCTCATTGTTGCCGTTGGCTACTCTCTCTACTTCAAGGAAATCGTGGTCGGCGGAACAGGCCGCGGCGATTTCTTCTGGGGGCTTGCCGTAAGTCTCTCCATGTTCCTCACTGCACTTGTTGCACCGATACTTGGAGCAGCAAGCGATTTCGCGAAGAATAAGAAAACCTATCTACTGGTGTTCACGCTCGCAAGCGTTCTGAGCACAGCACTTCTGTACTTTGTCGAGCCAGGAATGGTCTTCGCTGGAACTGTTCTATTCATAATCGCGAATATCGGGTTTGAAGGAGGAATTGTTTTTTATGATGCTTTTCTCTCCCTTCTCGCAGACAAGACCAGCACTGGACGAATATCGGGGTATGGGTTCGCGATGGGATACGTTGGCTCGCTCGTTTCTCTCGTTATTGCAATCCCGTTATACAAAGAAGGTTTTGCTCCAAATAATCTTAACAACGTAAGGCTGAGTTTTGTAATTGCCGCTGCAATGTTTCTGATGTTCTCTGCTCCTTTGTTTTTGTTTCTTAAGGACAAAACACGGGCATCCGTCATTTCGAAAACATCGTATGTGAGACTTGGTGCTGAACGGGTCCGCGAGACATTGACTCATATCAGATCGTACAGACAAATCGGGAGGTTTCTTCTAGCGTTCTTTCTTTACAATGACGGCATCCTTACCGTCATTTCATTCGCATCAATATTTGCAAAAGAT
>JBGPGQ010000399.1:0-2998 GCA_041483995.1 Bacteroidota bacterium | reverse complement strand
GTCCGCGATGTAGCAGCATTAAAGACAAACGCTCATGGCTTCACTCTCATCGCATCTGGAGGAATTGCAACTGGAATGGATGTCGCAAAATGTATCGCGCTTGGAGCCGACCTTGCGGCCTCAGCCCGGCCGATGCTGCAAACTCTCCATCGGGAAAAAAAGAAAGGATTGAAGAATCTCCTCGATAGTTGGACGCAAACAATCCGGGGCGTGATGTTCCTGACAGGCTGCACAACAATTGCCGACCTCCAACGTGTTCGACTTGTCGAGTACGGAGCGGTATGAGTGCTGCAGTGTACTACAATAAATTGCAAGAGTTGCACAGGATGATCGACCTTCGTCTTCGATCAATTGTCAAGGAACGGGAGCCAAAAGATCTCTCAGATGGCTGTAGGCATGTGCTCTCAGCAGGCGGAAAGCGGGTTCGTTCAACATTGGTCGTTCTTGCGTGTGAAGCTGTTGGCGGAAGCATGCGCTCGGCTCTGGATGCGGGGACAGCTGTGGAATTGTTGCACAATTTCACACTCGTCCATGACGATATAATGGACAACGCTGCTTCGCGCAGAGGCAAACCGACTGTGCACACAAAATGGGATCTGAACAACGGTGTGCTCGTCGGCGATGTTCTGCTCGGGCTTGCATATCGGAGTCTGTTAAGGACCAGGACAAAGCAGCTGCATCGTAGTGTTGAACTTCTTACAAACAGCTTTCTCGAAGTATGCAAGGGGCAGGCATTGGATCTCGAGTTTGAGCGGAGATCGCGTGTAACCGTGAAAGACTATTTCAGAATGATTGAAATGAAAACCGGTCGGATGATTTCCATGTCGGCAGAGCTTGGGGCGATTGTCGGCAATGGAAGTGAACAACAGATCCGTTCCCTGCGCAGCTTCGGTCACTATCTTGGCAGGGCGTTCCAACTTCAAGACGACCTGCTTGATGTAGTCGCGGACGAGAAACATCTCGGTAAAACCATTGGCGGAGATATCGTTGCAGGAAAAAAGACATTTCTCTTTATAAAAGCAGTTGAACGCGCAGCCGGCAATGACAAAAAGATTCTCGAGGGTATTGTGAAAAACCGTAGAGCAGCCAAGAAAACGTCCGTTGCGGCAGTAACCGCCCTCTACAGGAAGTACGGCGTGCTTGAAGCGACAGAAGATCAGATTCGCCGTAACACCGTGCGTGCAACAGCAGCATTGACCGTTCTTCCGGATAATAGCTCGACACGAATGCTCCATTGGTTCTCAGGCATTCTCCTGCAACGGATTTCGTGAGATATGGTCGAACGCACAGTGACCATCAGGAACAGGGCGGGTTTGCACACGCGACCAGCCGCCACATTGGTAAAAACAGCCGCTCGGTTTCAAGCCGAGTTTCTTATTGAGAAGGATGGCTTCCAGATCAACGGTAAAAGTATTATCGGCGTGATGACGCTCGCCGCAGAACAGGGCTCAAGCTTGCTCTTGCGTTTGGATGGCCCGGATGAAGAAGAAGCAGCAACCGCTCTTGTGGAGTTATTCGAACGGGGATTTGATGAACAATAACATGAACGCATTGACACAGGAAATACTCCTCAAAGGTATCGCGGCGGCGCCGGGTATCGCCATTGGAACTGCCTATCTCTACAGCAAACATATTCCCCACGTTCAGATGAGAGAGATCTCTGTTGCGGACGTGGAGAACGAAATCCGACGGCTGAAAAACGCAAACGCGCATGCGGAAAAGGAACTTGCAAAGATACACTCGTTTGCAGAGCAGAAACTCGGTCCGCAGAGTGCAAAAATATTTGAAGCACAAATCATGATCCTCTCCGACCAGATCCTGATGGGCGCAATCGAGAAGCGAATAAAAAAGGAACTCAAGAACTCCGAGTATATCGTCTTCGATGAAATCAGCAAGTACAAACGTCTGATGCTCGCAGCCCAGGATGAGTATATGCATGAACGCGCCCATGATGTCGACGATGTTATGAATAGGATAATTCGAAACATCCAGGACCAGAAGCTATTCTCCAAACTCGAAGGTGAATCCATCATCATCTCAGAGTCGCTGACATCCGCCGACACCGTCATCTTCAGCCGCAACCAGATTTTCGGCTATGCAACCGACCTTGGCGGCATCACGTCACATGCTGCGTTGCTTTCACGCTCCCTGAAGATTCCGGCTGTGGTCGGACTTCGCTCCGCAACGAAGCAGATCCATACGGGTGATGTTGTTGCCATCGATGGTTACAGGGGGACCGTCATTCTCAATCCCACCGGGAAGACTATCGAGGAATTGAAACAGAAAGCACAACGCTTCCGCGAGCTCGAAGAACGCCTGGTGGGACTCGCCGGACTCGCCGCTGAAACACTTGATCACAAACAAATCGAGTTATCAGCGAACGTTGAGTTTACGGATGAAATTGAGTTCGTACGCGTACAAGGGTCGGCTGGTATCGGACTCTACCGTACTGAAAGCCAGCTTATCGGTCGCTCGACTTACCCGACTGAAGAAGAGCAATTCAAAGAATACAAACAGGTTGCCGATGAGATATTCCCGCAACCGGTAATCTTCCGTACATACGATGTTGGCGGAGACAAGATCGACCCAGATGCATTCCGTGAGGAAAACCCGTTTCTCGGCTGGCGCGGCATCAGGATTTCGCTTGATAGCCCTGAACATTTCCTTGATCAGCTACGGGCAATACTGCGCGCAAGTACGCGAAAGAACGTCCGCATCATGTTCCCGATGATCGCAAAACTGAAGGAAGTACGCCGGGCAAAGGAGTTTCTCAAGCGGGCAAAGGAAGAGCTTAAGGCACAAGAGATCAAGTTCGACACGAGAATCAAAATCGGTGTCATGATCGAGGTACCTTCCGCTGCACTCCTTGCAGAAGAAATTGCGGCCGAAGTGGATTTCCTGAGCATCGGCACAAACGACCTGATCCAAGATCTACGCGCCGTCGATTGAGGCAACAGTTCTGTTGCCCAGATATACCAGGAGTTCAACCCGGCGGTAT
>JBGPGQ010000398.1:0-3005 GCA_041483995.1 Bacteroidota bacterium | reverse complement strand
CCTGCTTGTCCTGTGCGAACAGTACAAGAGGCAGAAACATGGCAATAGCAACAATTGTTTTTTTCATAAGGCACTCCTTTTATTGGTAAACGACAGTGTGAATTGATGACAGCATCCCTAACGCATGGAAATGCATCCAGGTTCCCGTTATTTATTGATAGCGATCCAGCTTGAATTTTTCGCCCAGATACAGCTTCCTTACTTCAGTATCATTCGCCAGAAATTCCGAGCTCCCTGCTTTAAGAATCGAACCTTCGAACAACAAGTAGGCTCGGTCCGTAATTGAAAGAGTCTCGTGGACATTATGGTCCGTTACCAGAACCCCAATCCCACGCTGCTTCAGGCCCGCTACAATCCTCATGATTTCTTCAACAGCAATAGGGTCAATACCGGCAAATGGTTCATCAAGAAGAATGAACTTCGGGTCAGTTGCAAGAGCCCTTGCGATTTCGGTCCGCCGTCGCTCACCCCCGGAAAGCATATATCCTTTACTGCGGGCAAGATGGCCGATGCTGAAATCATGCAATAATTGTTCGCATTTAACATGTCGTTCCGATGAAGTCAGGTCCATCATTTGAAGGATTGCCATGATGTTCTCTTCAACAGTCATCTTGCGAAAGATGGATGCTTCCTGCGGGAGATACCCTATACCCATCCGTGCACGTTTGAACATCGCAACCTTCGTGATTTCCTTGTCATCGAGAAAGACGCGGCCACCGTCGGGTGTAATCATCCCGACAATCATGTAAAACGTGGTTGTCTTCCCGGCGCCGTTCGGACCAAGCAGCCCGACAACTTCCCCCTGAGCAACGTCAACACTTACATTGTTGACAACTGTTCTTTTCTTATATCTCTTAACGAGCCCATCGGAGCGGAGAATTTTTCCCCGAATTTGTACATTTTCCTGGTTCATGCGGTAGTTATGGCTGTCTATTCAATTGTCCGGATTGTGCTTGCACGCGAAAATCATCAGGACGAATCCTTGGCCTATCATTCCGCCACTGCAGTCCCGGAATTGCAAATTCGTGTTCGTGACCCTTGACCATGTTTTCAGGAAAATACTGTCCCTCCACACCACTCAACACATTAATAGAGGTCACTCTCCCATTCCCGAAAAAAATCTCAATTTTGTCACCACTCGTCTTGTTCAACCCATTTCCCAGTGTGTCCTCATACAGGTGATACATGCTGATTGCACGCGTGTTGACTTCTATCTTCTCCAAACCCTCTTTCACAAAGCGCATTTGCATTTGCTCGCCAACAAGCTGGTCAAGCCGCTCTGGGAATAGTGAATCACTTTGCGACAAGGCAGCGGCATCGCCCATAACATGAACACGATTCAGTCTCCGTTTTCTCAGATAGACGTCGATGGAATCTCCCGAAATCTGAGTCTCTTGGTACCAAACCACCGGAAGTTCCCTGAGCAGAATACTGTCCCCTTGTGTATAGAACACTGCGAGTCCCGCAATGCTTGCGAGATCTGATCTGACGATTTGCACATCCTGTATCGCAACGAGCTTCTTAACGCTATCCCGAAACGATTCCATTGTCATACTCGTAACAAGAAGTGTATCAATTTTCCCGGACGCTGACGTATCAAACTGAACCAACGACGGCCCGTCCGTCATGCGACTGAACTGCGACGTCGTGAAGCTCTCGAAATGGTTTCCCCGAACCGTCACATTGTCAATGCCATAGAAAATCTGCACGTTGCTCGTTGCAATGGTTCTCTTCTCAAGACGAAAATACGTCAGTGAATCTGCGGTGAGTGTTGTTGCGCTGTCCACTACAACAACGTGCGAGCAGAAAAAGGCTCGCTTCGATTCGACAAAGTACTCTCCATACTGGGATGTCAGATGTGTTTTCCCATCATCAACACTCACATCGTCAAACGCCTCAGCACGACGTTCTTCCCTGTAGTACGTGCCACGCGGCGCTCGCATTGTAAGGCTGTCATCATTCACCACCACATGGCCCGTCAACTCAAGCTTCCCGATCCTTCGATACTCAAGTGCCCGATCGCAACTAACCCGGACATTTTCCTGACTGAACCGAACGTTTCCGATCAACTCCCTCGCTTCTTCACCGTTTATCATTCGACCCACCAGGCTATCCGCATTTTGCAGAACGATCACCTTCGTAGACTGGGAAAACCCGACGGAAGAAACCAATGCACTCGTGAGAACACCGATCTGCAATACGCGCAAGCTCTTTCGGGCGTTCCAAGGTTCATTCATGCGTAACAGCCTGGCCCGTAACACGGAGGATTTTGTAATTCTTCAAGGCCTGGTCGCTTTCCATCCCCTGACCCATGATATGCTCTGTGCGAGAAGTAATATCGACAAAGGCATTGGTATGTATTCTTCTTGTGGCATTTGTCCAGAACAGGCGCTCAGTCTTGAGAACAGTTCCGCTGTCAGACACGACCACAACGTTTTCATACGCTTCGAAATCGTGCGTGCGATCGTCAACTCTTCCCTTGCGGGCAGTAAGAAGCGATGTGTGCTGCTCTTGTTCGTTAAAGAAATCCACGTGCAGACTATCTTCCAACAACGTGTATTGTTGGTAGGAGTACGACGCAATATGTCCGGACCAGACTACGGCTTTCACTTTGGCGGAATCGGAAAACGTTACAGTGCTGTTCCAGCTTTCTTGCGATGGAAGATCTGCTTGCGACATTAGCATCACTGACGGTTTGATCTTCTCCTCACAACCCGCAAGAGTAAGCACGAACAAAAAACACACGGCCATACACTTCATGCGTTGTCGTCTCCACCGAGACCTGTTTTCACAAGATCATGAAGATGAACAACCCCCACCGGTTTGTGGTCACCATTGACCACGATGATTTGTGTAATGTTGTAGGACTCCATTTCCTGAAGAGCCACAACCGCCAATGTACCGGCCGCGACTGTTTTGGGACGTTGACTCATTGCCATTGCGGCGGTAATATTGCTGACATCGGATGATTTCTGGAGGAGTCGTCGCAAGTCGCCGTCGGTAAT
>JBGPGQ010000397.1:0-3008 GCA_041483995.1 Bacteroidota bacterium | reverse complement strand
TTTGAAAATCTTGTCAGAGCTGCGAAGGAAATGGATGTACCGCTGACTGCGCACATTGCCGAGCTCCGAGAGGATGTTGACATCGTCAGGAAGAATTTTCAGAAAAACACACTTGCCGTTCTCCAGGCGTACGGAGCCTTGCGTGCAAATACGTTGCTGATTCATCTTAATCATCTTGTTGGACAGGAACTTGAATTGCTGTCGAAGTTGGCGGTACCGGTCGTAGTCTGCCCGAGATCTGCAGCACTCAAAAGAACCGGCTACCCTTCGTTGCGCAATCTTACGACCCGTAATCTACGACTTTGCATCGGCACCGATTGGGGGAGTGTTGATATGGTACAGGAGATGCAATTTCTCTATAAGTTATCCTCTCTCGTGCCTGGTATTAGAGAATTCTCCGCGTTGGAATTGCTACGCATGGCAACAATCAATGGAGCTTTTGCCCTTGGGCTTTCGGATGAGACCGGGTCGATAGAAGTTGGGAAGAAAGCCGATCTCACAATGTTCGACCTTTCCGATATCCGTTTACCAGTTGTTCCACGGCAGTCATCAGCGCAGGACCTTGCAACTTTTCTGCTCCGCCATTTGAGTGCACACCATGTTTCCGATGTGATGATTAATGGGGAGTTCTATGTACGGCAAGGGCAAATCATGACCATGTCCGAGGAGGAAATACGAACAGGTTTTCAGGCAACGCATGACCGGTTCTACCCCAACGCTCCGACGGTGAGGGCATCGCCAAAACAATCCGAAACTTCCAAGACAAGAATCATTCCTTTGTTTTCGGAAGGACGTAGTGACGCGGGGCAGCCAGAGGGATTCGAGGAAGGGTTTTCTCTCGTCCGGGATCGCGAAGCCAACTCAAGGGAAAGTGCGGGGAACGTCAACCTACAACCACCCGAATCTTCGAAACAAGAGAAGGATGAGATCAACGATCGCTTCTTTAAAGATATCAAACGTGTATTTGGTGAAGACGAAGAGTTCTGAAAATGAGAAGTATCATTGGTTGATGCGAAAGGTCTTCGACAAGAATCGAGTTGTTGGATTTCTTTTCTTATTAACCCTGTTATTCTCCATAACACTCTTGGCACAAGGTTCTGCAGGATCAGGAGGTACTGCGGAGCCGAGATACCTTGTTGATATTCCCACCGCCGGCATGCTTCACAAAAGTACCTATGCCATTGATATTAGTTTCTACCAGGAGGGTGGGGTTCTTCTAGGTCTCTCTGCAGGCATCCTGGATCGGCTTAGCTTCGGCCTTTCGTATGGGGGTTCAAAGCTAATCGGTTCCGGAACTCCTGACATGAATAAGGCACCAGGCGTTAACGTGAAGATCCGAATTATTGAAGAGAATCTTGTGATGCCAGCGATTGTGATCGGGTTTGATTCCCAAGGAAGAGATGGTTTCCTGAAGACGCTCGATCGGTATCGAATCAAATCGTTGGGTTTCTATGCAGCAGCAAGCAAAAACTATGAGCTCCTTGGTTTTTTTAGTATTCACGGAGGTGTGAACTACAGTCTTGAGCGCTCTGATGATGACAAGGATGTGAATCTTTTTGCGGGAGTGGAAAAGACGCTCGGACCAGTCGTCTCGCTCATGCTCGAGTATAATCTTGCATCGAATGATTCGGATAGAAGGGCGATCGGTAAGGGACGTGGGTACTTCAATGCGGGACTAAAATGCTCGGTGGGCGGTAACTTAACTTTGGGCGTTCATCTTAAAGATTTGATCAAGAACTCTGATAATGTTTCGGTAGGCAATAGAACGGTGAGTGTTGAATACAACGGCTCGTTCTGAGTGTTCTTTATTGTGAACGGCGTATTCATTCTTGTCCAAAAATTAACACAAACGAGAAATCGGTTGAGGGCTGGAACCCAAGGACACCCTTGAAACTGCCCGCAAATGCTAATTACGACAACATCTTACAGTAATATAACTGGCATTGATATTGTACAATATGGAGTGCCACAAACAATGAAAGTGAGGGTTTTTCTATGAATCGACATGTACTCCCGACGATCTCGTTGTTCATCACGTTCGGTTCCGTTGTGATTCTGAGCGGATGCTACACGCAGGTTGGATCAACCAAGCCGGAGGGCAATAACGACTATTACTCCGAGAATGACAATGCTACGCAGCCTCCAGCAACTGAGGAGAATGTTGATTCCACGGAATCACGTAACGGTGACTATTACTTTGATGATAGCGGTAATCCGCACAGCAGATATTATTTCAGTTACTACTACCCATCATTCGCCGTTGGCGCTACGTTCTACGATCCTTGGTATTGGGGTTACGGTGGCTACTCGTATTATAGCCCCTTCTGGTGTGGAACGTACTATCCTGCGTTGTATGCTGGCTGGTACCATCCAACCTCTCATTACTATCCCAACGGGGGTTCATATGCTTGGGGAACTGGCCGAGGAGGACACGGGTCAACCAGAACTATCGGAAACACAAGAGGAAGCGGTGGTTCAAGAGGTCGCAACGATTCATATCAGGGCCGGCAAAATGATAACATATTACCCGGCGCAATGAATTCTGGGGCTTCTGTTGGTAGAGGATCTACACTCGCGAAACCGAAGGTTTCAAGTGGCAGGAGAACTCCAACCAACGGTACTCGCGCTGGTACGCGCAGTGGGTCGGTTCGAGGTGGAAACACGAGAACTGGGGCGAGTCGGGTTGGACCGACAAGACAACCGCAACATGCGCCTCAGCCCGTAGCTCCGTCGCCAGAAGTGCGTTCGGGAAATCGTGGTGGTGACGGACGTTCGGTCGCACCGGCACCGAGTACTCCGCCAGCTTCTCCTCAGGGAGGAACTCGCGGTGGGGGCTCACGCGGCGATACTGGCAATTCGCGCGGCGGCGGTCGACGGTAAGTAGAGAGGGAAGCATTGTATTCACTTTGTGTGAAGAATAGGATGAGAAACAATTGGATCGTCACAACTATCATGCCACACCTCGTTGTCGCAACGGGGTTCGCGCAATTTCCGGACGCTGCGCTTCG
>JBGPGQ010000396.1:0-3015 GCA_041483995.1 Bacteroidota bacterium | reverse complement strand
CAATTCGCGGGTGGTTGTTTCATCCAGTAAATACAAGGATCGCGCTTTCGTACGCATTGGTCTTCATCGACCGGGATGGAGCGGAGTGTACTTCTACAGGTTGGAAGCGGGTAGCTTCACGAGTGTGAGAAAGCTCTTGCTTCTGAGATAGCATAGGCTGACACTGAAGTTGTAGCGAAGGGCTCCATGGGGAGCCCTTCATGTTGAGTCACTATCTCGTACTCACCCCAAAGTCTGGACCGTTAAGCAAGTCAACGAGCCGTTTTCCCAGTTTCTTGGTTTGGGTAGATTTTCCTTTCTCCCACCGAGCCAGCGTTGTTGGATCGATACCAAGGATCTTGGCAAACTTCTTCTGGCTCAAGCCGTGCCTCAGGCGATAGGCCTTGATCGCTTCACTGATAGAATATTTCTCCTTGTTAGCGAAAGGACTGTAGCCGAGGAACTGTACTATCTTTGCGATTAGATAGAGTTTCGGCTGACAGCGGTTCCTCTCCCAGTTATTAATAGTAGTAGTATCCACCCCCAATATTCCTGCCGCGTCCTTTTGTAAAAGTTTCACATCAAGTCTCCTCTTTCTTATGTAGTCTCCCAGAGTATCGAGCGCAACAGGATATGCCCTTGATGGTGGCTTTTTAGCAAAAAGTGTGAAATGGCATTTTAGCAACGCAACCCTGCAGAAGTAGTTTCATCGTACCACACTCCCACTTACAATCTCCGCTGAAGGAGCAACAAACACAAGTTTACCGTCATTGTCTGAAGCGGCAAGCAGCATGCCTTGCGATTCCTGTCCCATCAGTTTGGCAGCTTGCAGATTAAAAACAACTACAACCGATTTTCCGATCAGGTCTTCGGGCTTATAATGCTTTGCAATGCCGGCAATGATCTGTCGCTTCTCGGATCCGACTTCCACCTGCAGCTTCAGCAGTTTCTCCGATTTGGGTACACTCTCGCACGCAACGACTTTTGCAACCCGGAGATCGACTTTTTTGAAGTCATCAATGGAAATGGCAGGTTTTGTTTCCGCCTGTTTCGTCTGTGTGTCGGGAGCAATCGTCTGTGCTGCCTGTTCGCCACCGACGGACATGGAAACTTCACCTGCGCCAAGGGATTTCAATTCTGATTCAATCACATCATCCTCTATTTTTGTGAAAAGAATTTCAGCTTTGCCTAATACGTGACCTTCCGGGATAAGAAGTTCACCGGCCGAATCCCAGGTTTGCTTTGCGACATCCCCCTGAAGCTTCAGCATGCGCCATATCTTCTCGGACGAACCGGAGATGATCGGAGACATGAGGATGGCCAGGGATCGACAAAGCTGTAAACAGATGTTTATCGTTGTGGCACAACCGCTCGTATCGGATTTCACCGTCTTCCATGGTTCGCTGTCGTTGAAATACTTATTCGCTGCGCGGGCCAGATTCATAACCTCCAACAAGCCGTCACGGAAACGATATCCCTCAAAGTATTCACCTGCTCCGGCGGGCGTTTTCCCGAGAATCTCAATTATCGATGCATCAAGCTCCGAAAGACCTGCACGCGGCGGAACAACATTGCCGAACGTCCGCTCCGTAAATGCCAGAGTTCGGTTGATGAAATTACCGAGGATATCCGCCAACTCATTGTTATTCTTCGCCTGGAAATCCTTCCAGAAAAAATCCGAGTCGCGGTACTCAGGCATTGACACAGTAAGATAATATCGCAGAGGATCAACCGGATACTTTGCAAGAAAATCCTGCACGTCGATCCCCCATCCCCTGCTCTTGGAAAACTTCTGTCCTTCAAAATTGAGGAATTCGTTTGCAGGAACGTTATCGGGGAGAATGTATTTCTCCGAAGCATGTCCATCATTCCACGCCATCAACATCGCCGGGAAAACGATACAATGGAACACCACGTTGTCCTTCCCGATAAAAGCAACGTACTTTGTGTTTTCATCCAGCCAGTATCGCTTCCATTCATCGGGCTTACCAATCTGTTGCGACCATTCCTTTGTCGATGAGACATATCCGAGAACAGCATCAAACCAGACATAGATTACCTTATTTTCATACCCGGGCAACGGAATTGATACACCCCAATCAAGGTCTCGCGTTACTGCCCTGTCTTGCAAGCCATCCTTGAACCAACTTTTGCAATAGCTCAGAACGTTTTCCTTCCATGCTTCATGATTGTTTCGCTCTTCAATATACTGTTCAAGCCTCTGCTGGTACTTGCCGAGCGGAAAATAGAGGTGCGACGTTGATCTGACGACTGGGGTTTCGCCTGTAATCTTACTCCGGGGATTGATAAGCTCGATCGGGTTAAGGAATGTCCCGCACCGCTCACATTGATCCCCACGGGCCTCGGGGTTGGAGCAGACCGGACAAGTTCCTTCAACGTAACGATCGGGGAGGAACATGTTGGCCTTTGCATCGAAGAACTGCTTCTCCTGCTTTTCCTGAAGGATGCCACGTTTCTGGAAATCCAGCAAAAATTCTCTTGCTGTCTCATGATGAAGCGGAAGAGACGTGCGCGAATAATTATCGAAGCTTACTCCGAACGATGCAAACGCCTTCTTGTTCATTGCATGGTAGCGGTCGACAACATCCTGCGGAGTGATCTTTTCTTTGTCGGCTGTCAATGTAATCGGTACACCATGTTCATCTGAACCGCAGATGAACACGATGTTCCTCCCCTTCAATCTCTCGTAACGAACATAGATATCGGCCGGGAGATATGCGCCCGAGAGATGGCCGAGGTGGATCGGACCATTGGCGTACGGCAATGCCGCAGTGACTAAAATGCGCTGTGGTGAGTTCATTATCGTTAGGAATACGTCGGAACGGCCTGTCGAGCCTTATCGCTCGCAAGTATGTTGGTTCTCAATTGAACGGACAGTTGCAGCAAAATCAAATTAAGGTAGACATTTTTGTTCACAAGTAAAATAGCCCGCTCAATGTCAGAAAGAACTTGCACCAGGTCTGCCCAGGGAAACTTATCAACGAACCTTTTTAGATCATCAAATTGGTCGAGATT
>JBGPGQ010000395.1:0-3017 GCA_041483995.1 Bacteroidota bacterium | reverse complement strand
TTGTGATCCGTACTTTGATCTCGGTTCATTGTATATGCGAAAGCAGGATTATGCAAGCGCAGCCTCGATGTTTGAAAAGAAGATAGTGTGTTCTCCCACATCTCTCAGTGCATATGTGAATGCTGCCGCCTCGCACATGCAGAACAAGAATATGGATCGCGCTCGCGAGTTGCTGGTCAAGTCCATTGAACTGAAGTCGGATTTTTTCCAGGGCCGCCTCTGGCTTGCTCGGTATTACGTGCAGGTGGACTCTTTCGATCTCGCAAAACAACAGTACGAGAAGGTCCTTGAGCTGGTCGGCGACCAGACCGACAAATACAAAAAAGAAGCTGGAGAAGCACACAGCTTGCTGGCATCATTGTTCATGACGAACAAACAATATGAACGGTCAATCGAATCTTTCCGGAAAGCTCTTAGTGTGGGGTATGAAAATGGAGGTATGCACCTCTCTTGGGGACAGGCAATCCTGCAGACCCTTGATCCCAAGGGTGAAGCTGGGGAAAACCTGAAGAAGAACGAAGATGCCGTAAAGCACTTCCGCAGATGTATTGAGCTGGAACCGCGTAATGCACAGGGACACCTCTGGTTGGCGGAAGGATTGATACGGTCTAGGATCCCGGGCGAGGATTCTTTGAATATTCAGTTGAAGGAAGAAGCGTGCAAAGAATACAAGATAGTCCTCAAGCTCGACCCAAAAAATGACGATGCGGAGAAAGCCATCAAGCGGGTTGGCTGTTAACCCGTGTCCTTATGAGTTTGACAAGTACGGAAAGAGCCGTTCCAGGTACATGCTTGGAACGGCTTCCTTTTTTCTGCTCTATGCCGCAAGTCGTAACTCGATGTAGTATGAGAACCCTCATTCGGATACTCCTCTGCTGCGTCTTTTCTATCCAAATCCATTCTCAAGTATTATTTCAAAGCGATACACTTGTGCGCCGTAGCAGAACATACGATGTTGTACACTACGCGATCACTGTATCCTTCGACGAAACACAACGAAAAGTATTTGGCACCACCACGATCAGGTTTACGCCACTTGCATCCGGGCTCGATTCCATTGTTCTCGATGCCGTCGCATTGGACGTAAAGAGCGTCAGGCTCTTATCTGGAACAGAGTTGAAGTTCTCCAACAGATCTCCGGCGCTGGCTATATATCTTGATCACCGGTATTCCCTTGAAGATACGGTCACTGTTGCAGTGAAATACTCCTGTGTGCCCCTCAAGGGATTGTACTTCATTCAGCCTGATAGCAGTAATCCGACACGCCGGTGGCAAATCTGGACGCAGGGAGAAGATGAAGATAACCGCTATTGGTTTCCTTGCTACGACTTTCCCAATGACAAAGCCACGTCTGAAGTGACGGCAACTGTGAGGGATTCGTATACATTGGTTTCCAACGGTCATCTTCTCGCAGAGTCTCATGACAAGAAAAACAAAACCCGTACGTTTCACTGGAGTGAATCAAAACCCCATTCGTCGTACCTCATCATGCTGGCGGCAGGCGATTATAAGGTGGTTCGCGAGCGTTGCGATAATGTTCCTATCGAGTATTATGTGTATAAGGATCGAGTTGATGATGGGATGCGGAGCCTTGCGAAAACGAAAGACATTATGAAATTCTTTCAAAAAAAGATCGGCTATCCATACCCATGGGAAAAATATTCTCAAATCTTCATCTCCGATTTTATGTATGGCGGCATGGAGAATACATCCGTCGTGACTTTGAACGATGATTCTTATCTTCAGGATACTCGTTCTCTCTTGGATTTTACAAGCGACGATGTGGTCGCTCATGAACTTTCCCACCAATGGTGGGGGGATCTCGTCACGTGCCGGGACTGGACGCATCTCTGGCTCAACGAGGGGTTTGCCTCCTTTTTTGCATCGGTGTTCGGAGAATATGCCCGTGGAAAAGACGACTTTCAATATGGGATGATGCAGGCTGCGCGATCCATTGTATCGACCGAGCAAGCGTATGGTCGCAAACCGATTGTAAGCAGGGAAAGTTACACCACTAATCTTTATTCAAAAGGAAGCTGGGTTCTAAATATGCTTCGAAATTTGCTTGGCGAAAAGGAATTCTGGGAAGCAATCAAGTACTACGCTCACCGTCACGAATATCGAAATGCCGATACTCATGAGTTCGAACTGGCGATCGAAGACGCCACCGGCCAAAACCTTGGCTGGTTTTTCAAACAATGGGTCTACAAAGCCGGCCATCCGATGCTCAATGTTACGACGACATGGACCGATTCGACACATTCACTATTAGTAACAATTGCTCAAAACCAGACTCTCGATAGCCTCACCGACGTGTTCGTACTTCCGATTGATATCGAGTGTGCGACATCCACGGGAAAATCTTCTGTGAGCGTGCGACTGACACACCAACGAGATTCCGTTTCCATTGTCTTGAGCGAAAAGCCTCTGATGGTTATTGTCGACAAAGGAAACAGAGTTCTGAAATCCCTTACGTTTGAAAAATCGAAGGAAGAATATGTGTACCAACTCCTTCATGCAGAAGATGTCACGGACAGAATAGCAGCAGCGAAGGCGTTAAGAACATATACGGACGATGATACAGTGTTCACCGCGCTCCGACGATGCGCGTTAAACGATGTTTTCTGGGGAGTGCGACGGGAAGCCACAATATCGCTTGGCGTCATGAAGACAGCGGGAGTCAAAGAAACCTTGTTTGAACTCTACAAGGACAAGAACTCACAAGTACGCAATGCTGCCGTTGTCGCGCTTGAATCTTTCAAGGCGCCGGATGTCGCGCGCTTTGTTGAGTCTGCGGCGCAAAATGACTCGAGCTATCTTGTTGTTGGTTCGTGTATCGGAGCGATGGAGAAAGTGGATTCGACGAGGGCATTCGAATTTGCCCGCCGGTTTGTTGACCAGGATTCATACAGGGATATTATTCGAAGGGCGTCTCTCGGAGTCTTTCGTCGGTCGCATCTCCCTCAAACAATCCCATACGCGATCAAATATGGTGGCATTGGCAATAGTCCCGATAT
>JBGPGQ010000394.1:0-3032 GCA_041483995.1 Bacteroidota bacterium | reverse complement strand
GATACTCCTGCGTCGAAAGAATACCGAGCACCTTGTGCCGCGTGGTTTGCGGCTTCGGCGTAACAATGGAAATTTTCTGCTGCAGCAGACCGTTCATCAACGTGGACTTGCCCACGTTCGGCTCGCCGATGATGGTTACGTAACCGCAGCGAAAGTGAGCTTGGGTGGTTGGTTGTTCATTCATCGAGATGCAAGGAGGAAAGATTTAACCACGAAGGACACGAAGTGGTTCACGAAGGACACAGAGGATTAGAGCGCTTCTTCACCGGATTCTCCTGTTCTCACCCGAATCACATCTTCAACAGAAGAGACGAATATCTTCCCATCGCCCACCTGTCCGGTCTTTGCTGCTTTCACAATAGTATCGATCACTTTGTCAAGCATCGAATCGGCAACAATCACTTCCAGTTTAATCTTTGGCAGGAAGTCGATTTGGTATTCCGATCCACGGTACAGTTCCGTATGTCCTTTTTGCCTTCCGTATCCTTTCACCTCCGTCAGCGTCATTCCCTTGACGCCAATTTCGCCGAGCGCTTCGCGCACATCGTCCAGTCTAAACGGTCGAATAATCGCTTCGATTTTTTTCATCCGGTCACTTCCCGTGGCATTGCTTGTATTTCTTCCCGCTGCCACATGGACAAGGGTCGTTACGGCCAACTTTGTCTCCGACTTGAATGGGCTGCGGTTTTCCAGCCTTTGCCGGATCGGGGCCCTGCGCCGTTGCGCCTGCAACAGGCGCCCGGTTTGCCTGGAACCCCATGCCCATGGAAGCTTCATGCGTCGTTCGCATCTGATCCTGTCGCGGCGGTCTCTGCGGTCCGCGAAGAGGCAACTGCTGGCTCTGTGCAGGAAACAGTTTGAACGCGGTCGTGACGATTTCCGTGTTGACAATGTCGAGTAGCTCTATGAACATTTTGAATGCTTCGGTCTTGTACTCGACAATCGGATCTTTTTGACCGTAGGCGCGCAGGTGGATGCCTTCCTTCAGGTCGTCCATTTCACGGAGGTGGTCCTTCCACTTTTCATCAATCACCTGGAGTACCACCATCTTTTCCATCGTGGCCATCATTCCGCTGCCGAGTTTTTCCTCTTTCCGCTTGTAGAATTCAATAGCTGCAGCAACGATCTCGTTTTTAACGCCATCTGCACCAAGCTGTTGAAACCGCTCGGGCGTTATCTGCAAATCGACAAGCAGTTGTGCGCGCAATTCGCTTTGGAGACCCTGGATATCTCCATCATCGTAGTATTTCCCGACCAACTTCTGCGTGAATTCATCCAGTAAGTCAAGGATGTCGTCCTTGATGCGGTCGGAGACCAACGCACGGCGACGACGCGAATAGATAACCTCACGCTGTTGGTTCATAACGTTGTCGTATTCGAGCAGGCGCTTACGAATCCCGAAGTTATTCTCTTCAACTTTCTTCTGCGCGCGTTCGACCGACCGCGTAATCATGGTATGTTGGATTACCTCGCCGTCCTTCAGGCCCATGCGCTCCATGATGCTTGCAATACGCTCGCTGCCGAAGAGCCGCATGAGGTCATCTTCCAGAGAAAGGAAGAACAGCGTTGACCCCGGATCGCCCTGGCGTCCGGACCGACCACGCAATTGACGGTCGATACGACGGGCTTCATGCCGTTCGGTTCCCACAATGTGCAAGCCCCCTGCATCGCGAACTCCCGGGCCAAGCTTGATATCCGTCCCACGACCGGCCATGTTGGTGGCAATAGTAATTGATCCGGGCAGACCCGCATGCGAGACAATTTCAGCTTCACGCTGGTGCTGTTTTGCGTTCAACACATTGTGTGGAATGTTCTTGCGCTTCAACATCCGGCTGATCGTCTCGGAAACCTCAACGCTGGTGGTACCAACAAGCACGGGCCGGTTCAGTCCCCTCATTTTCTCGATCTCTTCGGCAACGGCATTGTATTTTTCACGCTTTGTTTTGTAGACGACGTCGTTGATATCCTCGCGAATCATCGGTTTGTTTGTAGGGATGACGACAACATCAAGTTTGTAAATATCAAAGAACTCCGCCGACTCTGTCTCCGCAGTCCCTGTCATCCCTGCAAGCTTCTTGTAGAGACGGAAGTAGTTCTGAAGTGTAATCGTGGCAAGCGTCTGCATGTCGCGCTCAACCTTCACTCCTTCTTTTGCTTCGATTGCCTGATGCAACCCCTCGGAATAACGACGACCGGGAAGAAGTCGACCGGTGAACTCATCCACGATCTGAACTTTACCATCATCCGTGACAACGTACTCATCGTCCTTTTCATACAGCGAGTACGCTCGCAACAACTGAGTCACAGTATGAATCTTATCGCTTCGCTCGGAATACAACAGGTTCAACTCATCCTTTTTCTGCTGCATTTGCTCTTTGGTAATACTCGGATCATTTTCCAGTATGCTGAATTCTGTTCCGAGATCGGGCAGGACAAAGAAATCCTTGTCAGCTGCATTGGACGCAAGAAGCTCGCGCCCCTTTTCCGTGAGATTTATCTGGTGATTCTTTTCATCGATCGCATAGTAGAGCTCGTCGTCAATTTCAGGCATCCGTCGTGATTGATCACGGAGATACTCAACTTCTGTCTTCAGGATCAGCTTTTTGTTCGAAGGATCGGAAATGACCTTGGCAAGACGCGGGTGCTTTGGCAGTCCACGAGTTGCCCTGAGAAGCAACACACCGGCTTCCTCTTCCTTTGATTCGGCGAGAAGCTTCTCGGCATCTGCAATAATTTTGGAGAGAAAATTACGCTGGGCATTCACAAGACGCTCAACGCGCGGTTTCATCTCATCAAACTTATGATCTTCGCTCTTGACCGGGCCGCTGATAATAAGCGGCGTGCGTGCTTCATCAATCAACACCGAATCGACTTCATCCACAATTGCGTAAACATACTCACGGTGTACAAGGTCTTCACTGGCAACCACCATGTTATCGCGAAGATAATCAAACCCGAACTCGTGGTTTGTGCCGTAGGTAATGTCGGCACGATATGCGTCTCTCCGGGAGATCGGGCGCAAAAACTCCTGT
>JBGPGQ010000393.1:0-3032 GCA_041483995.1 Bacteroidota bacterium | reverse complement strand
TCCATTTCATCGTAAATCGGAATTTTCAGAAATAGATCTGCAAAGGATGGGAACTTCTCTTCACTTTTCTGCTTGTCCATAGATAATCTCAGTTCATTGATTAATGTTCGAGTTGTGCTCGCGCGTAACTAGGCCAGCATGCTTTTCGTATGTTCTAACTACGTATTATGCTGCAGCAGTATAACACTCCCACAATCTGCCACTTTTTTTCGGTACTTGCAAAACCCTTGTTTCCCACTCGTATTGGCAAGTATTACATGAAAAAGTCCCTTCATCATTTCTTGAGAATTGCTTATATTTATTCCACTGCCTGTAAGATTGAAAGTATTGGGGGATACGTGTTGCCTGCAAAAGTTCTCGCTCTTTGCCTGCTTCCTGCCATGGTTCTTGCCGCAACGTTTCCATCGGGATTTACATCGTCCCAGGTTGCCGGAGGACTTGATAGTCCCACTGCCATGTCTTTTTCGCCGGACGGAAGATTGTTTGTCTGTGAACAGATTGGCAGTTTGCGAGTGATACGGAACGACACTCTTCTCTCAACTCCGTTTCTTACCGTGAATGTGAACTCAGATGGCGAGCGTGGCCTGCTTGGGGTTGCCTTCGATCCGGACTTCGGAAC
Organism: Bacteroidota bacterium; assembly: GCA_041483995.1. Taxonomy (GTDB): domain Bacteria; phylum Bacteroidota; class Ignavibacteria; order UBA10030; family UBA6906; genus JBGPGQ01. The sequence continues at coordinate 2,413 of JBGPGQ010000393.1, read as the reverse complement.
AAACCACTACGTGTACATTTACTACACGGCGCAGAGTCCCACCATCCATAACAGAGTCAGCCGGTTCACTGCCAACGGTGATGTTGCTGTTTCCGGAAGCGAACTGGCCATTCTCGATCTCAATGATCTGAGCGATGCAACAAATCACAATGGAGGAGCAATCCATTTTGGTGAGGATGGGAAACTCTACATAGCAGTTGGCGAGAACGCAAACTCGTCCAATTCCCAAACCCTCAGCAATATGCTTGGCAAGGTACTGCGCATCAATCCCGATGGCACAATACCAACAGATAACCCGTTCTACAATACGGCGACTGGCAACAACAGATCGATCTGGGTTCTTGGCTTGCGGAATCCTTTCACGTTCGCGGTTCAACCGGGAACATCCAGACTGTTTATCAATGATGTCGGTCAGGATACATGGGAAGAAATTAACGATGGGATTGCCGGTGCGAATTATGGATGGCCCGCCACAGAAGGATACACATCGAACCCGAGCTACCGGGGTCCCATGTACACATACGACCATACCAATGCCTGTGCGATAACGGGCGGAACGTTTTACAATCCATCCACTGTTCAGTTCCCTGCATCGTTCGTTGGCAATTATTTCTATGCCGATTTTTGCGGCGGTTGGATACGACTCTTCCATCCATCCGATAGTACAGTCACCAGCTTCGGCAGCGGTGTGAGCTCACCGGTTGATCTGCAAGTCTCTTCTGTTGGTAGTTTATACTACCTTGCCCGAAACTCAGGTGGGACAACGGGTACCGTATCAAAAGTTCAGTACACTGCGAGTCTTGCTCCAGGCATTACAACGCAGCCTTCGGATGTCACAGTTTCCGTGGGCCAGCCAGCGACGTTTGCGGTCGCTGCTTCCGGAGCGCCCACTCTTACGTACCAATGGAAAAGAAATGGCGGCGATATCACGGGCGCCATTTCGCCAAGCTATACAATTGCAGCCACGCAGTCTTCGGATAGCGGGGCATTGTTCCGCTGCGTCGTCACGAACGGCTTCGGAAATGCGACAAGCAACCAGGCCCGCCTTACCGTAACCACAAACAGGGCTCCTGTTGCAACGATTACACTGCCGCTCAACGGAACGATGTACGATGCGGGTGATTCAATCTATTATTCCGGAACAGGAACCGATCCTGAAGAGGGTGCGTTAGGTGCAGGCGCCTTTACGTGGAGGGTTGATTTCCATCATAATACGCACACACATCCATTCATCCCGGCGACAAGCGGATCACAGAACGGTTCCTTTATCATTCCAACAAGTGGAGAGACGTCGGATAACGTCTGGTACCGGATTCATGTATCGGTGGTCGATAGCGGGGGCTTGACTGACACTACGTACCGTGATATTCTTCCCAACAAATCGACTGATACGATTTCAACAGTCCCGGCAGGCCTGCAAGTAAATCTGGATGGACAGCCTCACATAGCGCCGAATGTTTTCGTTGGGGTGGTTGGGATAGTCAGAAGCATTCAAGCGGTGAGTCCACAGTTGTTCAATGGTTCGACATACACGTTTGTTGCCTGGTCTGATGGAGGCGCGGCAACACACACTATCTCAACTCCAAATAGTAACACGAACTACAAAGCGACATACATTATCAACCCATCCATTCCAACGCTCTCATCTCCCACCAACAACGCTACAGACCAGCCAACGAGTGTAACGTTACGGTGGAATACTTCGACTGGAGCTACGACGTATCATCTTCAAGTTGCGACCGACAGTATTTTTGGAAGCCTTGTTGTGAACGATTCAACTCTCACGGACACGTCACGAGTTGTTGGACCACTCTCCAATCAGACGAAGTATTACTGGCGGGTCAGGGCAAAGAATTCCGAAGGGGCGAGCGCGTATTCATCTACGTGGAGTTTCGCAACGATTGTTGCTGCACCTTCAGTACCCACATTGAACTCACCGGCAAATTCTTCAGTGAACCAGTCAACCTCACCGACATTGAGGTGGAATCCTGTTTCAAGTGTGGCAACATTTCGATTACAAGTGGGAACAGATTCGAATTTTGTGAGTGGGGTTGTGTTGGATGATTCAACGCTCACTGACACATCGCGTAGTGTAAGTGGATTGAATAACAGTGAAACGTACTACTGGAGGGTAAATTCCAAAAACATCGGAGGAACGAGTGACTATTCAACCACTTGGAATTTCTCGACGATCGTTGCAGCGCCATCAGTACCAACACTTGCTTCGCCGCTGAATGGCTCGGTGAATCAGTCTACATCTCCAACACTGTACTGGGCTTCCGCCTCACGCGCAACAACATATCGACTGCAGGTGGGGACGGATTCGAGCTTTGTGGCTGGAGTTGTGGTCGATGATTCAACGCTGACAGACACGGCCCGCGTTGTGAGTGGATTGAGCAATACTACGAAATAT
>JBGPGQ010000392.1:0-3054 GCA_041483995.1 Bacteroidota bacterium | reverse complement strand
ATTTCGGTTGTATTCAAGCCTAAAACCTAAACTGGAAGTGATGAGGCGCCTTCTCGCACGAACGTTTCAAACACATGGTTAGAGAAATTATCCCATTGGATCGAATCAATGCGCGGATTCAAGTTCCCGGTTCAAAGAGTATCACCAATCGCGCACTGATTTGCGCAGCATTGGCAAAGGGTGGATCAGTCATCCACAATGCGTCGGATAGTGACGATACCGCGCTGATGGTAAACGGCCTCAATCAGTTGGGCGTGCTTGTCAGAAAAAAAAATAACACTCTATTGGTTGAGGGGACGGGTGGAAAGCTCTATGCACCAAAGTTCTCAATACCTGTTGGCAATGCGGGAACAACACTCCGTTTCCTGCTTTCGCTCGCGTCGCTTGCCTACGGTAAAGTTGTGTTTGAAGGTGATCATAGAATGGCTGAGCGTCCGGTGGATGATCTGCTTGGAGCCTTGAAGAGTCTCGGAGTTGATGCAAAAGCCCAAGGTGCGCAGTATACGGTGCAGGGCGGTTCGTTGAAGGGGGGGCGAACACAACTCGGCGGGGCAAAGAGTTCACAGTTCCTTTCTTCACTCCTTATGGTGGCATCCTATGCTGTAGAGGATACGACAGTCGAAGTTGAGGGAAAGCTCTCCTCGATTTCTTATGTCGACCTGACGCTGGACGTGATGGAGCGATTTGGAGTTCATGTGGAATTCTTCGACCGCAAGTGGTTTTTCATCAAGGCCGGTGGACGATATAACCCCATTGAATTTTCTGTTGAACCGGATGCCTCAGGTGCATCGTACTTCCTTGCTGCCGCTGCAATTGTAGGGGGAGAGATCATGGTGGAGGGAATAAAATCAACTTCCATTCAAGGTGATATGGGCTTTGTCAAAATATTGTCTGAGATGGGATGTCAGGTGAGAAGTGACAACGATGGCGTGAGGGTAATGAGCGACGGAAAGCTCAAAGGTGTTGATGTTGATATGAACTCAATGCCCGATGTTGTGCCGACATTAGCAGTGACAGCTCTGTTTGCGGAAGGCAAGACCTGTATCCGCAACGTCGCACAGTTGCGATACAAGGAATCAAATCGTCTTGATGCACTTGCGACGGAACTAATGAAGCTCGGTGCGAAAATCACCGTATTCGAAGATGGTCTGGAGATCGAATCAACACCCCTCCACAGCGCGCAGATGAATACGTACAATGACCACCGCCTTGCAATGAGTTTTGCATTGATCGGGTTGTGTCTTTCAGGTGTAAAGATTGAAAACTCCGACTGCGTCAAGAAATCGTTCCCGACGTTCTGGACGCAGTTCGAACGCTTGTACGCGAAAGGCTAACCGTAGCAATCAATAATTACGGAGCAATAATGGCAGGCAACACATTCGGAAACCAATTTCGTATCACCACGTTTGGCGAGAGCCATGGACGCGCTATTGGTGTTGTTATCGATGGCGTACGGCCAGGCATGCCCGTTGATACAAAGTACATCCAGCGAGAGCTTGACCGCAGGAAGCCCGGGCAAAGTAAGGTCACAACCTCGCGAAGTGAACCCGATCAGGTGGAAATTCTGAGCGGAGTTTTCGAAACCAAGACAACAGGTACTCCGATCTGCATGGTTATCTGGAACAAAGACCAGCAACCCAATGCGTATGACAAAATCAAGGATATGTTCCGTCCCGGTCATGCAGGTTACACGTATCTCGCGAAGTACGGCATCAGTGATTACCGCGGTGGCGGACGCTCCTCCGGTCGCGAAACGGCGGGGCGTGTTGCAGCCGGGGCAGTTGCGAAGACACTCCTTGCAAAGCGAGGCATTCGGATTTTTGGCTATACCAAAGAAGCTGCAGGAATCAAAGCAAAGACTGTGGACTTCACCCAGATCGAAAAGAATCTTCTCCGTTGCCCTGACCCTGTTGCCGCGGCAAGGATGGAAAGGAAAGTATTGAAGTTGAAGGCAGAGGGAGATTCAGTCGGTGGCATTGTTGAAGTTGTGGTGAAGAATCCACCAGCCGGACTTGGTGAGCCTGTATTCGACAAGCTTGAGGCGGACCTTGCCAAGGCGCTTATGTCGATTGGAGCGATCAAGGGATTTGAGGTGGGAAATGGTTTTGAGGCAGCGAAACTCCGGGGCAGCCAGAACAATGACCCAATATATTTCGACAAGAAGTCCAATCGAGTCCGTACACGTACAAACAATGCAGGAGGAATTGCAGGTGGAATATCAAACGGGGAGGACATTATTGTGCGTATTGCGGTCAAGCCGCCTTCTTCAATAGTAAAGGAGCAGGAAACCGTTACAGTTTCTGGAAAGTCGGCGAGGATCTCGGTTGAGGGGCGTCATGACCCTTGCATCTGTCCACGCGTTGTTCCCGTGGCTGAGTCAATGGTTGCGTTGACACTGTTCGATCATCTGACGCGTCAACAACTGCTTAGAAAGAAATCAAAACTCCAAGAAATTCGTGAAGCCATCGACTTGATTGACCATAACATGCTTCTTTTGCTGGCAGAACGACAGGGGCTTGTTCTGCAGGTTGGCCAGTTAAAAAGGAAGAAGGGCAAGCTGGTTGCTGATCCGGCGCGTGAGCGTGAAATTCTTCACAAACAGCTCTCGGTTGCCGTGGACCTTGGCCTCGATTTGAACTTCGTGAAAGAGCTGTTCACTGCAATCTTCCATCTTGCGCGCTCAACACAGGAAAAATCAACCGAGAAGGCCCCAGGGTGACCATAGGACTTATTGGTTATGGCAGGTTCGGCACTCTAGCTGCAACGCTCATTGCAAAACACGCAAACGTTTTGGTGTACGGTAAGCGAAAGACCGGCGTAAGATTTTCCTCCAATCAGATCAAAGCCGGCACCCTTTCTGAGGTTGCGTCACAACAGGTGGTGATACTCGCGGTTCCAATTTCTTCGATGTGCCAAACTCTCTTTTCCGTATCGCCATTTCTTCAGGCCAACGCTCTTGTCATTGATGTCTGTTCTGTCAAGGCGAAACCTGTCCGGTGGATGAAGCAGATTCTTCCAACGTATGTAAGCATTCTCGGTACTCATCCTTTGTTT
>JBGPGQ010000391.1:0-3066 GCA_041483995.1 Bacteroidota bacterium | reverse complement strand
CCGACCGCGGGAAATGGATGGACGGGTGGGAGTCACGGAGAAAACGTACGCCCGGTTATGACTGGTGTATCGTCAAGCTCGGTCTTTCCGGCGTCATCAAAGGGGTTGATATCGACACCAACCATTTTCTTGGAAACCATCCGCCGTTTGCATCGATGGACGCATGTGTTGCAGACGGTCCCGTTTCTCCGACGGTGCTCGTCAATGACAACTCACGCTGGAGTGAGATTCTACCAAAGTCACCATTGAATCCCGGTTCTCAAAACATGTTTCAGCTTTCAAGTTCTCAACGGTGGACGCATGTACGTCTCAATATTTATCCCGATGGCGGCGTTGCGCGACTGCGTGTGTATGGTGATGTAGTGCCGGATTGGACGAGGTACAAATCCGGTGATCTTATTGATCTTGCCGCAGTTCAAAACGGAGGAGCGGTCATTGGTACCAGTGACATGTTCTTTGGAGCAGGCCAGAACCTTCTCATGCCCGAACGCGCCGATAATATGGGAGATGGATGGGAAACGAAACGGCGTCGCGGCCCCGGCTATGATTGGGCAATCGTAAAGCTCGGAAAGCCAGGGTCCATCAAAAAAATTGAAGTCGATACCAACCATTTCAAAGGCAACTATCCCGATGAATGTTCGATTGACGGATGTCGTTCCGATGAACCTATTTCCGCGCAAAGTGTCTGGACAGAAATTCTTCCGAAGACAAAACTCCAGGCGCATACGCGCCACTTTTTTGAAAAAGAACTCATTGCTGTTGGAACTTGCACACATGTCCGGTTGAATATTTATCCCGATGGTGGCGTAAGCCGGTTGAGGGTGTTGGGAGTTCTGGAGAAATGACGCTCGATGAGTTGAATACTCTTCCGGTGGGAGAAGTCGAGTCTGTTCTGACGCGCTGCTGTGGATGCGCCCGGTGGGCCGCAACAATGGCCGAACGACGCCCTTTCCGAAATCAAGACGAGTTATTCTCGACCGCAGATTTGGTCTGGCAACAGCTTACGTCGCAGGATTGGAAGGAAGCCTTTTCCCATCATCCAAAGATTGGCGACGTAAAGGGTCTGCGCGAGAAATTTGTCACGACCCGTGCCTGGGCTCAAGGAGAACAGTCCGGAGCCAGCAATGCGTCAGAGATAGTGTTGCAAGAGCTTGCCGATGGCAATCGCAAATATGAGGAAAAGTTTGGCTATATTTTCATCGTTTGTGCGACGGGTAAATCTGCAGGCGAGATGCTTACGCTACTTACGCAACGCTTGAAGAATCTGCCTGACAACGAGCTTCACATCGCCGCAGGTGAACAGAGCAAAATAACGAGACTGAGATTGGCAAAGCTTCTGCTGTAGCAATCATCCTGAACGTCCCCAATGTTTTTGGTCGGGAGAGTCGAAGGATGTCAAGCGCTCGACCAAATGATACGTTCATTCACATAGGAGACAACGTAATGCAGATGTCCATCACCCCGGAATCTTTTGCAGAAATTCTTGGACACCTTCGCGAGGCGAACCATTCGTTTGCGACTTCGTATCCCGGTGAGCCACACACACGCCAGGCAGTACATACTGTCTATGGTGGAGCACAGATATTCAAGGCCGATACCGCGAAGAAACTTGGCGCTGTGGCGCTTGGATCACTGCAGGAATACGCGCCTGACTTCGTCGCATTCGCGAAAGCGCTGGGCATTCGGGGAAGCGACAGGTTGCCGAAATCCAAAGCGCAGATCGCAGTACTCAAGAAGAAACTTGAAGTGAGGCCTGATGCGGTGAAGCAGAAATTTCCGGAAGCATGGCTCGCGTACATGGTCTACAATCGCGTCATCATAAAACTGAAGACCGAACCGGTGGAAGATTTCCGAATAGATTTTGAAGACGGCTACGGGAATCGCCCTGATACGGAAGAGGACGGCCACGCAACCTCCTCTGCCGAGGAAGTTGCGCGCGGAATGAGCGAAGGAACACTACCGCCGTTCATCGGCATACGGATCAAGCCGCTCTCGGAAGAACTGAAGATGCGCAGCATGCGGACGCTCGATATTTTCCTTACCACGCTCGCTGCACGCGCGGGAGGAAGACTGCCCGATAATTTTGTCGTGACGATTCCGAAGGTCACCGAAGCTGCACAGGTGAAAGCGCTTGTGGATTTGTTCGAAATGATCGAGTCCAAAACATCGATCAGTTCCGGTTCGCTCAAAATTGAACTGATGATTGAAACGCCGCAGTCGATCATTAACAGCAAAGGAGAATCGGCGCTACCGGTGTTTGTTGCTGCCGCAATGGGACGGTGCGTTGCGGCGCACTTTGGCGTGTACGACTACACTGCGCTCTGCGGCATTACTGCATCGTACCAGAGCATGCGTCACCCGGCGTGCGATTTTGCCCGTCACATGATGAAGGTTGCGCTTGCACAAACCGGCGTCAATATTTCGGACGGCGCAACGAATATCATGCCCGTTGGCCATCACCGCGCAGCGAAGGGTGGCAAACCCCTCACCGCAAAGCAAAAGGCCGAGAACACGGTTACCGTGCACCGCGCATGGAAGCTTGCATTCGATGATACCAACCACTCATTGATGCACGGCTACTACCAGGGGTGGGATCTGCACCCAGCTCAACTGCCGATACGGTATGCCGCCGTGTACGCGTTCTTCATCCAGGAGCTTGAGGCTGCGTCGATGCGTCTCAAGACTTTCATTGAGAAGGCGGCGCAGGCAACGTTGATCGGCGATGTGTTCGATGATGCGGCAACTGGACAGGGATTGCTGAATTTCTTTTTACGCGGCATCAATTGCCGGGCGATCACGGAACAGGAAGCACAAAAGACAGGACTTTCGCTCGACGAGCTTCGGAGCCGTTCGTTTGTGAAGATATTGAATGGACGGAGGGGTAAGCACATTTGAGAAAAGTGTACCCTCTTTCGTGTTGCTAGGAGACATATTGCGTTAATTTTGAAATGAAAGGAGATCAACACCATGTTTTCTCGCTCAGTTATTTCTAATGACTTGGAGAAAAGATCCATAGCATATCTTCTTGTCAGAATGATGGTTGGTGGCGTCTTTCTCACCGAGGGT
>JBGPGQ010000390.1:0-3123 GCA_041483995.1 Bacteroidota bacterium | reverse complement strand
TCGTCAATCGGGAATTGCTGCATCTATCATAAAATGTTTTTGAAAAAACGAATCGGTACTCTATAAGGAGAATTCGGAAAATGATTTCGTACGAGCAAGCATTACAATTGATTCAAGATTCTTTCACGAGCTTACACGCCAGCGGCCTCATCGTCCAGGATGTCACAGTCAATGCCACCACGGTGATCATGGGAAACGGCTCGATCCTTGATTCGATCGCATTTGTTACCCTGTTGACAGATCTGGAAGATCGGTTAAACGCCGCCACCCAAAAGGAAATATACCTTGTTTTGAATGAGATCACGGATTTCAATATTAACAATCCTTATTTGTCTGCTGAAATAGTCGCGAAGTATATGATGAGTTTGACATAACGTGATTGGAGCGGAAACATGTACGATTCTCCCATTATGATTATTACCGGCACGAGCAAAGGAGTTGGGCGCGGCATGGCCTCGTTCTTTCTTTCGAAGGGCTATACAGTGTTTGGCTGCAGCCGTGGCGCAGCCACGATAGAATCGGAACGGTATCATCATACTCAAGTAGACGTTGGTGATGAGAAACAGGTGCGTTCCTGGGTTCGCTTGATCAAGACGTTGTGTACTCGTATCGACGTTTTGGTGTGTAATGCAGGAGTTGTTGAGTCTGTACTCTATATGACTGCCACACCGGCCAGTGTTGTAGAATCGTATCTCCATACGAATATTGCCGGCACGTACTATGTGTGCCGCGAAGTTGCAAAAGCAATGATGCTGCAGAAATCCGGGCGAATTGTCACCATCTCTTCCATCATGACGCGGTTGCATGAGCCCGGCACATCGGTCTATGCACCGACAAAAAGTGCCGTGGAGGAAATGACGAAAGTGCTTGCAGCGGAATTAGCTCCGACTGGAATTACTTGCAATGTTGTTGCGCTTGCAATGGTATCTACAGGGGCATCAAGCTCCTTTGGCGAGGAATGGAAGAACCGAATGCTGGAGAGGCAAACTCTCAAGCGCCCCGTGACGATTGAGGAGATTTGTCACGTTGTTTCATTTTATACCTCTCCGGAGAGTGGAGGCGTAACTGGTCAAGTACTCTATATGGGATTGGTTACGTAGTGGCAACGGATGACAAAACGGAATTTGCCATCGGTGAGTATAAGATCACTGCCCTGGTCACTGATTCATTGTGGAAAGAAAATTGCTACCTCGTTACGCAGACTGCAACCGGAGATCAGGTTCTTGTTGATCCCGGAGGCAACGCTGATTTGATTATACGCACCATCCACGAAAATGGCACCGGTGGCTTGCGCCATATTCTGTTGACGCACGGCCATCATGACCATGTGGGGGCGGCTGCTCCAGTGTCTAAGGAATTTGGAATTCCTTGTGAGATTCACAAAGCAGATCTACGGCTTCTTCGTCACGCGCCTATGTACGCCCTGCGGCTTGCGCAGCTTCAAATTCCGATGCCTGAACCGGTCAAAACCTTTGAAGATCAATCGGAGATCGTTATTGGAAATCGGCAGATACGGGTTCTCCATACGCCCGGGCATACAAAAGGGGGCGTCTGTTACTTGTTCGATGGATTCGTTTTTTCAGGAGACACAATTCTCTACGAACGCGTTGGGCGCACTGATATGCCTGCCGGCAGCGGTGAAATTCTTGCATCGTCAATTGAGGCTTTATTGAATACACTTCCCAACGAGACTATCCTTTTTCCGGGACACCGTCGCTCATGGACAATCGGCGAAGCAAAACTTTGGTGGCATCACTCAGCAGCAATGCCACCGCAGGACACAACGTTTGGTGAATGATGGCCAAACAGGGAACCACAGTGGATATGTCTGAGCGGCAAGGAGTTGGAATCGTAGGAGTGGGGAAATATGTACCCACGAAGCTCATCACCAACGAACAGGTAGAGGCATGGACAAACATTCCCGCAAATACCATATTTGAGAAAACAGGAATTACCAAACGCTATATTGTGGATGACAATGAAACCGCCTCCGGAATGTCTGCCACAGCCGCTCAAGAAGCCATTGCAATGGCAGGTATCAAACCCGAACAAATCGGTCTTATCATCGGTTGCACGTTCACCGGCGATTACGTGTACCCTGCCATGGCATGCAAAATTCAAGACATGATCGGAGCGCGCAACGCAGGTGCATTCGACCTCATGGCGAATTGTACCGGCTTTCAAGTGGGGATAGGTGTCGCATCTGACCGCATGTATTGTGATTCGACAATTCAATATGCACTAGTCATCGGGACTGCTCTTCAGTCCCGCTATATCAATTGGAAGGATCCGAATTCAGCAATCTATTTTGGCGATGGCGCAGGGGCTGCGGTACTTGGTAAAGTTCAACCCGGCTGCGGTGTTCTTGCGACTGAGGTCTCAACGAATGGTCGGGTTTTTGAAGCTGTCCGTCTGCGAGGCGGTGGCTCTAGTTTTCCCTTAAGATCGGAAAACATTAATGAGGGTTTGCAATACTATGAAATCAACGGGTTGGAGGTTTGGAAACAGGCAGTACAATATCAACCGGCAGCCATCCGCCGTTCATTGGAAAAGATCGGCAAAAAGGTGGAGGATGTGGATTTTTTTATTTTTCATCAGGCCAATCTTCGCCTGATCGAATATCTCATGGGTAAAATGAAGCAACCAATGAGTAAGACTCTTGTAAATGTCACCGAAATTGGCAATACTGCTGATGCATCTCTTGCAATTGCCTTGTGTGACGCTGTTCGGGGAAATTGTATTCGCAGCAACGATCTCATTGTCATTTCGGGCGTTGGTGCCGGATTCACGTTCGGCTCAACGGTTATTCGCTGGCACTGACAGGTGCAGCGACAAAAGCAATGTAATCTCAACTTATTATTATTTCAGGACACTCATGCCAGCCGCAAAACAATTCACGGATTTGGTGGAAAGAGTCTACAAGAAGTCCCCGTTTCAAAAGAAAAAATTACAGCAATACCTGGCGACAAAGGATGATAGATTCTTTCAAGAGGCGGAAGAATTTGCAACGCAATATTCCGATTATTTGCAGAATCAGAGCATTCCTTTGGACTATGCTGTAGCTGCCTACCTGGAAATGTGTAACAACATGATGAAATGCCAGATCGAGTTCATGAAAACCGG
>JBGPGQ010000389.1:0-3153 GCA_041483995.1 Bacteroidota bacterium | reverse complement strand
TGGAGAGCAGCAGCTTGTCCAGAAACTCGTACCGGAGTTTCCTTGCCGCTTCCTGGATGCCAAGCTTGTTGTGCTTTGCATATTCTCCGGTGTTAGCCCGTTCGACGTACCATTCGAATCCATAGTGCCTTGCGCGTTGAGCGACGAGCTGCTCATCACCGTCCGATTCGCTTCCGCGAAGCTGGTGGTTGAAATGGGCAATGATCAACGACAGCCCAAATGCTTCCTCCTCCCTCGCGAGGAGATCGAGTAGAACAATCGAGTCAGCACCCCCGCTGACCGCCACAATGATCTTGTTGCGCTCCTCGATTAGCCGCCGCCGCCGGCTGTACTCATGAAATCGTGTGAGAAATGCTCTCGACGAAAACACGATGACCCCCTTACGAAAACCCCCCAATGTGATACGAACTGCAGCCTGTGTGTTGTTCACAGCGCACTGCCGCATGCGCATGAAAGGTGCAGGACGTTTGTTGCCGTATCGTCAAAAGGGGAGTGACAGTCCATTGTAGCGGGAGAGGGATTCGAACCCCCGACACATGGATTATGATTCCATTGCTCTAACCAGCTGAGCTATCCCGCCATGTGTTGAGAATGCTATCAAATCACAGGCCGTGCTACAGAAGTGCAGGTGCGTCCCCGTGCTCCTAAGGCATGTCACGGATACGTTACTGTACATATGGAAAGCAGTTACTGTTTGAAAAATATAGCACTAATTGCTTTAAAGAGCAAGGCAAAATGGCAGTTCGTGCCTGTTCTCACGTTGATATTCGACGGCAAAATGGATACTATTGAACCCATGTCCGCAACGTCAGTTGAGCAGGCCTATGCATATTGTCAGGAGATAACAAGGAAGCATTACGAGAACTTCCCGGTTGCTTCACTGTTCATCCCCAAAGACCAACGCCTTGATCTCAGCAGCATCTATGCGTTTGCCCGCCTTGCTGATGATATGGCGGACGAAGGATCTCACCCTGCCGCCACCCGGCTTCGCATGCTTGACGACTGGGAACAGAAGCTCGATCAGTGTTATGCCGGGAAGTCCGATCACCCTGTGTTCATCGCACTGGCAGAAACGGTAGACAGAACTGGAATCCCCAAAAAATCTCTCGCCGATCTGTTGACTGCGTTTCGAATGGATGTAACGCAAAGAAGGTTAGCATCTTTTCAGGATCTGCTCCACTATTGTAAACATTCTGCCAACCCGGTGGGGCATCTTGTGCTGTACGTTTTTCACAATGCAACGGAGCGAACGCTTGCCCTTTCCGACAATATTTGTACGGCCCTTCAACTCACTAATTTCTGGCAGGATGTTCGTGTTGATTGGCAGAAGGGGAGGGTCTATCTTCCCCTTGAAGATCTTGCCCGATTTGGTTATACTGAACATGATCTTGAGAACGATGTGTGTGATGATCGGTTTCGATCATTGATGCGATTTGAGGTTGAGCGTACCAGGCAACTCTTCGAAGCCGGAAAACCGCTCATAGGAGAAGTAACGAAGAAATTTCGCTTTCAGTTGCGGTTGACATTGACAGGTGGCATGACAATACTCAAGAAAATTGAAGATGCGAGGTACGATGTCTTCACACGCCTGCCCCGTCTTTCTCCACTTGATCTGGCGGGGATTTTCCTGAAGTCGATTGCTGGCGCACCATGAGCACACCCGCAACAGCAAAAACAAAAAGCAGCAACACGAACTTCTATTACTCCTTTTCGCTTCTTCCGAGGAACAAGCGTGAAGCGATTCATACTGTCTACGCCTTTTGCCGTTACACTGATGATATTGTTGATGAAGAAGCGGATGAGCAACACAAGTTTGTTCTTCTGCGGAAATGGCGAATGGAGCTTGGCCACGCGCTGCAGGGCACATCGAATTATCCGATCCTCAATCAATTGAGTGCAACCGCCAGGAGATTTAATATTCCAGTGGACCACTTTTATGATCTCATCAGAGGTGTGGAACTTGATCTCACCAAGAATCGCTACGAAACGTTTGATGAACTCCGGGAATACTGCTGCCTTGTGGCATCATCGGTGGGATTGATGTGCAGGCAGATTTTCGGTTACAAAAACGAATCGACAAAAGATTACGCGATTGATCTGGGTATTGCCCTTCAGCTCACCAACATTCTACGCGATGTGAAAGACGATGCGAGGCGGGGGAGGATTTATCTTCCTCTTGAAGACTTGCACCGGTTCGGTTACAGCGAAGAAGATTTGTTGAATGGACGTTACACTCCCGAGTTTATCAACTTAATGCGATTTGAATGTGGACGTGCACGCGAATACTTTGACAGCGCACGCGCTGCACTCAAGGACGAAGACAAACACTTTTTCTTTGCTGCGCGCATTATGTGGTCCATCTACGCTCATATCCTTCGACGCATCGAACGCTCGCATTACAACGTTTTCGAGCGTCGCATTTCGATTTCCAGGTTCCTGAAGCTTCTCATCACATTCCGGTACTGGCTTAGTCACCGTCTAAAGTACTCTTAAGCCTCCGTTATGAACCACGCCCCTTCACAAGGCCGCACAGGTCATGTCGTGATTGTTGGTGGAGGTATTAGCGGGCTTGCTGCCGGAGTGGAATTATCCTCGCGCGGCATTGCCGTGACAGTCCTCGAACAAAAGCCCAACCTCGGCGGCAGGGCGTATTCGTTCATCGACTCGAAGTCCGGCGATGTAATCGATAATGGCCAGCACGTATTGATTACCGGTTATAGCCGGACGATGCGGTTCCTTGAGAAGATCGACACGCGTCAGCTTGTCTCTATTCAGCCGCGACCCACGCTGATCTTCCATCATCCTCAAAAAAAGTTCAGGCAATTCCAAGTCGCCAAGCTCCCAACGCCGCTGCATCTGTTATGGGGCATTCTCGGATGTACACTTCTCTCTCTTGGTGATCGATTCAGGCTCCTGCGCGCGGGTCTGGCCATTCGGCGGTTCACCCCTGACGCTGACCAGACTTTCAGTTCTCTCACAATTGAAGTGTGGCTGGATTCTATGGGACAGTCCGCCGAGTGCAAGAAATCATTCTGGGAGCCGCTGGCAGTTTCGATAATGAATGAACAGATGAACAAAGCATCAGCCCTGATATTTGTCCACGCGCTTCGCGAAGCATTTCTTGGTGATTGGCAGAGTGCATCGCTCGTTATT
>JBGPGQ010000388.1:0-3173 GCA_041483995.1 Bacteroidota bacterium | reverse complement strand
CCGATCCTTCCGCACGTAAACGTTCGCAGCAACAAGTTGCCGACTTCGTTTCACTCAAGACCCGTACCATGACAGAAGCGCGAGTGTTTGTCTTCCAGGAACAGACCATTTCTGCCGGTGGTGGCGGTGCACGCGTTGGATTTCCCGTGCAGTATGTTTTGCAAAATCAGGACTTTGAAAAGATTCGTGAGTACCTTCCCAAATTTATGGAAGAAGTAAATACGAGTGTCGTGTTTCAAGGCTCGGATGTGAATTTGAAGTTCAACAAGCCGCAAATCGACCTTTCAATCAACCGTGATCGTGTGCGAAGTCTTGGCGTTTCTGCCATAGATATTGCGCAGACACTGCAATTGGCATTCAGCGGGCAGCGCTTTTCCTATTTTGAGATGAATGGATTCCAGTATCAGGTCATTGGCCAGGTAAACCGTGCTGACCGCGATGAACCGCTGGATTTAACGTCGCTGTACGTACGGAACAATCAGCGACAGTTGATCCAGTTGGATAACCTGGTCACGCTCAAAGAACAAAGCGCACCGCCACAGTTGTATCATTTCAATCGGTTCAAAGCGGCTACTGTTTCGGCAGGACTCGCACCTGGGAAAACAATCGGCGACGGTATTTCCGAAATGGATCGCATTGCAAAGAAAGTACTGGATGAATCATTCACAACCGCGCTCAGCGGTCCATCACGTGACTATGCCGAAAGTTCCTCCAATATATTGTTCGCGTTTTTGCTGGCCCTCATGTTGATTTACCTCGTGCTTGCTGCGCAGTTCGAGAGTTTTGTTGACCCATTCACAATCATGCTCACAGTGCCGCTTGCACTTGCCGGCGCTCTGCTTTCGCTTTGGATATTTGGCAAAACACTCAACATTTTCAGCGAGATTGGGATTATCATGCTTATCGGGTTGGTGACGAAGAACGGAATTCTGATCGTGGAGTTTGCGAATCAACAAAAAGAAAAAGGATTGAAGCTGCTTGAAGCGGTACAGGTTGCAGCCGCGGCGCGCTTCCGCCCGATTTTGATGACGAGTCTTGCAACCATTCTCGGCGCCCTGCCGATTGCCCTGGCGCTTGGAGGCGGTGCAAAGAGCCGCATTTCGATGGGCATAGTTGTTATCGGTGGATTGTTCTTTTCCCTCGTGTTAACGTTGTTTGTAATTCCTGCTATGTATACGTTTTTTTCACGAGACAAAAAACCAGAAACAATGCAATGAGAGTGTGAGAGTCTGCTCCTTCTTCACGTTTTCAGTTCTTTCGGAAACATTTCTCAGTCCATACCAATCAACAACCCCTTGATATGAATAAACACGGCTACGAATTTGGTAGGAATCAAGTTAGAAAGTCATTTTGAGAAGCATCCCCAATCCAAAACCTTAATCATGAACGCTATGGCCAGATCAATTCCACTTGAAGAAAACTTCTTCCCGCCGTTTGAAGGGTTTCCCAAACAGGGAATCGAATTCCTCAAGAAACTCAAAAAGAACAATAACCGCCCATGGTTCCAGTCCCACAAGGAACAGTACGATGAGTTGGTGAAGTTTCCGATGCAATGCCTTATTGCATCACTTGCCCAGAAGATGATCGACTCCGCACCTGAAATGAAATTTGATCCCCAAAAGTCTATTTTTAGAATTTACAGGGATGTCAGGTTCAGCAAGAACAAGGCACCATACAAAACGAATATTGCTGCAGCCTTCGACCTAAAGGGGAACAAGAAACCTGTTGAGACGCCGGGGCTGTATGTCGGTGTTGAGCCGGGCGAGATTTTTATCGGGGGAGGATTGTACATGCCATCGGGCGAGCAACTGAAAAGCATTCGCCGGTCGCTAGTGAACGATCCGGAAGAATTTCTCTCGGTCGTCCGAAGCAAACGCTTCAAGAAAGAGTTCGGCGGTATTCAAGGAGATAAACTCAAGAAAGCGCCGCTTGGTTTTCCGAAAGACCATCCGATGATCGAGCATCTGAAATACAAACAGTTTTTTGCCGGGAACGTGTATGATCATCCCATCTGTTTCAGCCCGAAGTTTGCAAACACTGTTGCGAAAGTCTTTGAAGATACAATGCCGCTCGTCCGCTGGCTGGCGAAAGCAACCGCATGACATTCTTCAACTCACGCTAAAGATAAACTGGCTGGGGGTTCGCTTACCTATATAGGAGGCTTCAATGTTTACGTTGACATGTCACTCATACAAAGAATCCATTCCAATAAAATATGCACACAAAAGTGTTGTTGGTGGACAAAATATTTCTCCCGGTTTTTCCTGGACTGATCCGCCCATCAATACCAAGTCTTTTGCGTTCTCCATTATTGACCCGCATCCGGTGGCAAAGAACTGGGTGCATTGGTTTCTTCTTAACATTCCGTTTCGGGAACGAAAGCTTGTGGAAGGAGCATCGCGCACCAACAGCCTTCCAGCTGGGGCGAAGGAACTGATGAACTCATACAACGAGCTTGGTTACGGTGGCCCAGCTCCACCCAAGGGTTCGGGATCCCATCCCTATGTTGCGACATTGTATGCGCTCAACGTCGAATCGCTGGGGCTTGGAGTGAACGCAACGTTGAGAGAGTTCAACAAGGCAATTGATGGGAAAGTGATCGCTGAGATGATGATCACCGGATACTACGAGCGGAAATAAGATGTCTGTGTTATTTCGCTCGCCCGAAGTTAAGATACTATCTCGAATCCTTCGACAGAAGATAATCCAAGAACTCTTTTGCTTCTTCGCTCACCGGGTTCTCCAAAAGGGCCTGAGCGGCGTACGCTTTTGCTTCACCCAACTGTCCTTGACGGTATACCGAACGCGCGAGTCGAACCAATAGTGCATCCTGTGAAACAGATGGATCAGAAGGGTGAGTCTGTCGAATCGTTAGTGCCCGCCGGAAGTTTTGCTCTGATTCAGGATATCGTCGAACCTTGTAGTAATACTCACCTAATCGGATGCGCCGTCGATCAACGGTGTCCGCGAGCTCTATTGATCGTTTCAACAACGCTTCTGCTTCAGTTCCGTCAAATCCTGCAAAAGGTGTCATCACGTTCCATTCATGGGACAACTTGAACCAGGCATAATGTTCCTGTGTGAGGGCATCGCCTCGTTTCAACTCCGTCAAATGCTTATCGTATATCATCGCCTCCTGGTCTCTGCCAATTGCTTCTGTCATTTCCGCAAGT